>JAGQUL010000236.1 GCA_020438525.1 Thermoleophilia bacterium
CCGTCGCTCCCGTAAAACCCCTGCATATGCGGGGGTTTTTTCATGGCAGTTCTCACCCCGTCAATTCAGACCTCCACTTTTCCCTGCAAATACGCACTTTCCGTGGAAAAGCCCACCGCAGCGGGAATTCGGCGTCCAGATCGCCACCTGTGACGATTGACGGTACGACCTATTGTAGCGCGCCTGGTCGATCGAACCGTAGGACGGGTTCGGTCGGGCTCGGATGCGGAGCCGTTGTTCCCCACGCATTTTCATGCGTACATATCAACGTATGTTAGTGTGAGCGCATGGACCGAGATCGGTGCGAACTGCTTTGTATTGACTTCGAGACTGCCGAGCGCCTGCGGACTGGGAGGCTCGAGGCAGCGGCTGCCGAGATCGCCTCGCGGCTCGCCAGCTCGCTCAGCGATGTCACACGGTTGCAGCTTGCGCGTGCGCTGGCGGACGTGGACGAGTTGTGCGTCTGCGACCTCGCATGGATCGTGGAGCGCCCTCAGAACCTGGTATCGCATCATCTGCGTCTGATGCGAAGTGACGGTCTGCTCTTCTCCAGGCGTGACAAGAAGTTCATGAAGTATTCCCTGACACCCGCGGGGCGCATCGTACTGGCCGCGCTCGTGCCTGACCGATCTGAGGCTCCCGCATGAGCGACGACGCAGTCGCTGGAGGCATCGGGCGTGAGCAGCTTCGGCGTCGCGGGCTTCATCTCGCGTGGTTCATCATCGTCTGGGATGTGATCGAGGGCGTCGTCGCGGTCAGCGCCGGGGTTGCCGCGGGTTCGA
Organism: Thermoleophilia bacterium; assembly: GCA_020438525.1. The sequence goes on from JAGQUL010000236.1 coordinate 783, forward strand.
TCGCGTTGATCGGATTCGGCATCGACTCAGGTATCGAGGTGTTCGCGGCGAGCGTGGTGGTATGGCAGCTGCGGGGCGGTGCGAATGCGAGACAGCGTCCGGCGTTGCGGTTGATCGCCGTATCGTTCGCTGTCCTGGCGGCGTACGTCGGTTTCGAGGCGATTCGCGATCTTGTCACCTTGGATCGCGCTGGCGAGTCGCTGCTTGGGATCGCCTTGAACGTCGTCGCCCTGGCGGTGATGGTGCCGATCGCCATCTTCCAGCGGCGCACCGGTCGCGCGCTTGGCAACAGCGTGCTTGTCGCGCAGTCGAACGAGACGTGGCTTTCCAACTGCCTGTCAGCGAGCCTACTGATCGGACTCGGGCTCAATGCATTGTTGGGGTGGTGGTGGGCCGACCCCGCTGCAGCGCTTTTGGTTGCCGCTGTGGCCGCCAATGCCGCCCGCGAATCCTGGCACGAATCCAACGAGCAAGACGAGGATGACACTCATGACACCCACTGATCTGCTGGTACGCGTCGATACGGCCGAGCACGAACAGGCATGCGATGCGTGCACCGATCGGCTCGTCGACGCGCTTCGAACGCATGACGGCGTGATCGCGGCCGAGACTGCGGGGCGTGCCCAGGTTCGCGTGACCTACGACTCGGATCGATGCACGCCGGTCTCGATCGATCAGGCTGTTGCGCAGATCGCGGGCGAGCTTCGCGAGCGTTTCGGGCACGATCGCATGACGGTCGGCGGGATGGACTGCTCGAGCTGCGCACAGAAGATCGAGCGCGCAGTCGGTCGAGTGGAGGGCGTCACGTCGTGCAGCGTGAACTACCACGCCTCCGACCTTCGATACGAATTCGAGCGCACCCACGACGATGCGCCCCGTGCAACCGTCGAGCGCATCAGGTCATTGGGCTACGACCCGCGCCCCGACGGCGCCGAAGCCGATGACATTGAAGACGCAACGTGGGCGTCTCGCCATCGCGAGGAACTCGTCACAGCCCTCTCATTCGTCTTCATGATGGCCGCGGTCGCCGCCGGGCAGCTCGACGCGCCGAGGTGGCTCGAACTCGGCCTGTACGGCCTCGCAATCGTCGTCGGTGGAGCGTCGATCGCACGATCTGGAATCTCCGGGCTGATCGCCACGCACAGACCGGACATGAAGCTGCTGATGACCATCGCCGTGGTCGGTGCGGTCGCGATCGATGCGTGGCTCGAGGCGGCTCTGGTGGTGGTGCTGTTCTCGGTCGGCGAGGCACTGGAGAGCTACGCCGTCAACCGCGCTCGCTCCTCGCTCGCGTCGCTGGTCGAGATGGTCCCGAGCACGGCGCGCGTGCGCCGCACCCTCGACGACGGCACGGTATCCGAGAGCGACGTCGCAGTCTCGGACCTGGTGATCGGCGACACGGTCGTGGTGCTGCCAGGTGAGCAGGTGCCCGCCGACGGTGCGGTGTCCGAGGGCGCGAGCGCGGTCAACCAGGCGTCGATCACGGGTGAATCGGTTCCAGTCGACAAGCAGGCCGGCGACGAGGTGTTCGCAGGTACGCTGAACGGTGAAGGGCGACTGCTGGTGACCGTCGGCTCCGCGCCTGGCGACACGACCCTCGACCGGATCGCGCGTGCGGTCACCGAGGCGCAGGCGCAGAAGGCACCGAGCGAGCGTTGGGTCGACGCGTTCGCGGCGATCTACACGCCTGTGGTGATGGTGATCGCGTTCGCGATCATGCTCGTACCACCGCTGGTCGTCGGCGGGGACTTCTCGGAGTGGTTCTATCTGGGCCTGACGTTCCTGATCCTCGCTTGTCCGTGCGCGCTGGTGATCTCGACGCCGGTGGCAGTCGTCTCGGCATTGGGTCGCGCCTCCGCCGCCGGCGTGCTGATCAAGGGTGGTCAGCACCTCGAGGCGGCAGCCGGCATTCGCGCAGTCTGCCTCGACAAGACCGGCACGATCACCGCCGGACGACCAACCGTCGCCACGATCGAAGCTTGCGAAGGCTCCACCGAACAGGAGGTGCTCGAGCTGGCAGCCGCAGTCGAGGCCGGATCCGAACACCCACTAGCGGCAGCCGTGCTCGACCACGCGCGCAACGCCGGCGTCGTTCAACGAAGCGCCACGGACGTGGAAGCCAGCCGAGGCTTCGGCGTCACCGGAGTGGTGGATGGACGCACCATCATGGTCGGCAGCGGTCGCTTCTTCGCCGAGCACCCCGACGCGACGGCGGCAGCCGCCGTCGCGGAACGCCTCCAGGCCCTGGGCCACACGCTCGTCATGGTTGCTGACGAACGGCGCGTCATCGGCGCGATCGGCCTGCAGGACACGCCTCGCCCGACTTCGGCAGCTGCGATCGCATACCTCCACGAGGTCGGCGTCGAACGAGTTGTGCTGCTCACCGGCGACCACGCCGCAGCAGCAGCCGCGATCTCGAGCCAGGTAGGCATTGTCGACATCCACGCTCAGTTGCTGCCGGAGGATAAGGTCGAGCGCCTCGCCGCCATCGAGCGCGAGTACGAGTCGGTGGCGATGGTCGGCGACGGCGTCAACGACGCACCTGCCCTCGCGCGCGCAACCGTCGGCGTGGCGATGGGAACCGGTGGTAGCGCTACAGCCATCGAGACCGCCGACATCGCACTGATCGGCGACGATCTGCAGAAGCTCGCGGGCACGATCGGCCTTGCTCGCTGGACCCGCGCGGTCGTGCGACAGAACATCGCGTTCTCGCTCGGAACCAAGGCCATCGCCGCGGCGCTCGCCATTGCGGGCCTGCTGACGCTGTGGATGGCAGTCCTGGTCGACGTGGGCGCGACGGTGGTCGTCGTCGCCAACGGGCTGCGCCTGCTGCGCACCAAGCCGAGCATCGGCGCGCTCCGCGGCCTGCCGATGCTCGGCATTCGAACCCGAGCCACTGACGACAGATGACGCATCGTCGATCCGTTGTCATGGCGGCGTCAGCGGCGATCGTGGCGGTGACGCTTGATGCCGGCACGAAGCGGTGGGCCGATGCAAGTTTGGGTGACGTAGCCTCGCGTGGCGGCGACCTCATCCAACTTCGGCTCTCGCACAACTCCGGAGTCGCCTTCGGGATGCTCGCCGGCAACGGCAAACTCTTTGGGCTGCTGGTGCCTGCCGTGCTTCTCGCGATCGCGGTCGTCATCATTCGGTCGCGCCCGGCCACGATGGGCTGGCTTGGCGCGGGCCTCTTGATCGGCGGCGGATTGGCAAACGCCATCGACAGGCTGGGAGACGGCCGAGTTACGGACTTCATCGATGTCGGCATTGCGAAGCAGCGATGGCCCACGTTCAACCTCGCAGACGTCTTCATCACCTTCGGATGCGCCCTGCTCGTCATCGATGCCTACCAAGCCGCTGTGCGAGAGACCGACAGCGCGTCACCATGATCTAGCGCGAGCGGCTTCTCGTAGATATTGAGACGCGTCCGGGCGTCCGGTTGGCGTGGCGTGACAGCGCGTCGGTCCCAACTCTCACGCCTCGATCATGCCCGTTCGTTGCGCGTTGACGGACAACGGATGGTGACTTCTCTTCTTAGGTGATCGCGGAGTGGCCGAGGTATCAAGAGCGGGGTGAGAACCGGAAACACGGGGCGAGAACCACGTTGCGGCGAGCACCCGAAAACTCAGGTTGAGCAGGACAATTCTACTGGCGGGACTCCGCCGCGGGTTCGAGTCCCGTCGCTCCCGTATACGAAACCCTCGCAATTGCGGGGGTTTTGTTGTTGCGGGGGCGCAATCGCCGGATCGTTGTCGGCTACGACGTTTCGGACAGCATCTGCCGGCGCGGTTGATCCTGCGGCCGTGCGCGTCTCGTCATGAGGCGGATCAGGAAGCTTCCGGAGGCGCCAGCAGGACATCGGCAATGACGCCGCGATGATCCGTCACGCCATCATCCTTCACTTCGTTTGCCGTCACATCCTCCACGAACGCGTTGGAGACCTGCATCCCGGGTGCCGTGAAGATGTGGTCGATGCGCCGATCCTTGTGCGAGGGGGCACTCGCAGCCCGTGCTCGCGTCGGGTCCGCGAGGATCTGCGGATCGTCGGCCACGTCTCGGAGCGTGTCTCGACCGATCGAATCGTAGACTCGCGGCGCAAGCGCGTTGAAATCCCCAGCCAGGACGACGTTGTCCCGTGACAGGTTGCGCGCGACGCGCGACTCGCCGGTCACGGAATCCTCATAGCGTAGCTTGCCCGTCGCTCGAATCGTTCGGGTCGCTTCGCCGATCGCATCCAGCTGGTCCTGCAGGTCCTTGTTCGAGTTTCCTCGCGTGGTCGTGTGGGTGTACAGCACGGTCAGGTCCTGCCCGTCTGGAGTCCGCACGCCCGCCGCGCCAAGCGCCCGATCGCGGTCGTACTCCTTGTCGGGCAGGTCCACAGCATGGTTCTGCCTGAGCTTGAATCCGTTGCGCGTCATGATCGCGTTGTCGTACAGGTCGCCGTCCTTGTTCCGGGATCCAGCGGCCATCGATGCGCCATCGGCGTTGATGAGCCTGGCAAGGCGGCGAAGCTGTTCGTTCACGCCCTTCTTGCCAGGGCGAGAGCGATCGTCGTCGATCTCCTGCAGCACGACGACGTCCGGATCCTTCTTCCGGATCCACGCGGCGGTGTCGTGCAGCGCTGCGGTCGTCTCGGTCGCATCGGTACGTTTCTTGCTCGCCGGCACCAGCTTGTGGATGTTGAGCGTCAGGATGCGCGCGCCGGGTCTGTCAGCACCGACCGATACGCCTGCACCGGGCTTGATGCGATCGGTGCCGGACGTGTTGAAATGGCCGCTGGATCGGCGAACCGAGTGCGCGCCGCCGTGTGCATCCCCACGCCGTGCGAGCGATGCGCTCGCGCCGGTCGTGCGTTTCGTACGAAGGGTTGCAGCACCTTTCGCGGCCTGTGTGGCATCTCGCGGGTGTTCCTTGGCGGTGCCTGCCCCAGCTGAACCTGCACGAGGGTGCGCTGCGCGTGCGGACGGTCCACCCGAAACATCTCTACCAAGAATCATGGGACCATGGTCAGGGCCCGCTCGATGGTCGTCAATGGGGATCCGTCGAGCGGGGTGCACAGTCTGGAACGGGCCGTGCTTCGGGACCATGCGGATGATGCCACACGTACGGACCGGGGCAGCGAAGCGATCGGGAGCCCGTGGGCTCGTCCAGGCGTGTCACGCTCCCTGCTCAGGCATAGACCATCACCTTCGTGCCGATCCTCGTGTGCTTCCATGTGAACGGCGCCGCCCAGTTGGGCTCGCGAACGCAGCCGTGGCTTGCCGGGTACGCCGGCACGGGCACGTATCCGTGGATGCCGAAATTGCCGTGGAATGCCATGAACAGGTACAGGTAGGACCCGCCGCGCTGGTAGATCCTGAAACTGCCCTCGGGTGTGTTGCCGGTCGCGCCGGTGGACACGGCGAATATCCCGAGCACGTTCGAGCCACGAGCCACGAACAGCAGCTGCCGGGTCTTGTCGACCTCGACGTGAACGGCGTTTCCAACGGTGTAGCGCGGCCTCGGGCCACGGCGAAGCGTGGCGAGCCTGCGCCACTCGCGCGAGCCCCACACGTAGGTCCTCGGTAGCCCGTACGCCTTCTGGAATGCGAGCGTCACCTCGCTCGCCGCAAACGTGTAGCGCGACCCCGATCCCGGCGTGAGGAAGCCAAGCCGGGCAAGCCGCTGCTGCAGGCCGCGAACCTCCGGGCCGGTCGCGCCGAGCTTCAGCGTGCGCCCGCTCGCGGTGAAGCTGATCGCCGCGGTCGCCGTTGCCCATCGAGCGTTGGTGGTCGCGCCCCGCAGCCGCAGCCGCCCTGCGCCCAGCGGCGTGAGCGTGGCTCGACCCGACCCGCCGTGGATGCGGATGATCCTGGTCGTAGTGGTGGTGTTCGCGCCGTCGAGCTGCACGCGAACCGAGCCGGCGTACGTGCGCGGCACGACCGTCGCGCGCACCGTCAGCGGGTGGAACGCACGCGCCCGGCCGAAGGCGCGCAGCAGGACCCGTGGCGTGACGGTCACGTCGACGGAGTCGCTGGTGACGGTCCCGTCGGCGGTGTGGACCCGGTAGGACACGTTGCGCCCGGGAATCGTGGTGAAGCTCCACGCGCCCGATCCGTCGGCCGCGGTCGCAACGGTGGCAAGGTCGGTCCAGGCACCACCCGACACCCGAACCGCCACCACGACCGGCTCCGACGCTGTGCCGGCAGGAGTCGCAAGCCCCGTCAGCGTGACCGAGCTTCCGTAGCGGACGTTGGGCGACGACGCGTCGATCGACAGCGTTGCTGCCGCCCGTGCTGCAGGCGCGACCGTGAGCATCGCGACGGCGATCAGGACGAGAAGGCTGGCGGCGCCGACGGCGCGGCGCACTGAAGTGGCGGAGCTCATCGAGCGCATCCTCTCACGCGCGCCCGAAGCCGCCGTCTCGCCCGCAGACGCTCAGGAGCTCGCGCGCCGCCGTGGTCGTCGATCGACCGCTGGTTCCCGTACTGCTGCCGGCGATCCGATCACGATGCCGGCAGCAGTACCGATGAAGGTATGCATCGCCACATTCCCGATGCCGAGCTGGTGGACCGGAGAGGGGCGCTTGATCCGGAACGGCGCGGGCATCGGCGGGCGACGACCGACCGCGTAGGATCGTCGGAACGATGGACTACTTCTCCGATCCGCTCTTCGTGACCGTGTTCACGGTCGTGCTGCTGTCGAGGTTCCTGCTGCCGCTCACGATCATCCGGTGGCCGCTGCCCGGGGTGGTGGCGTGCCTGGTGCTCGACGCCGCCGACCAGACGATCTTCCAGTCGTTCGGGTACGACCCGCCCTTCTACCAGGGCTACGACAAGGCGATGGACGTGTTCTACCTGGGCATGGCCTACATCGCGACGCTGCGCAACTGGTCCAGCCTGTCGGCCTTCGCGGTGTCGCGCCTGCTCTTCTTCTACCGCCAGGTGGGAGTCGTGGCGTTCGAGCTGAGCGGCGTGCGAGCGCTGCTGCTCGTGTTCCCGAACACCTTCGAGTACTTCTTCATCGCCTACGAGGCCGTGCGCGCCCGTTGGACTCCCACGCGCCTGTTGCTGCGCGGCTGGATCGTGGTGGCCGCCGCGATCTGGGTCTTCGTGAAACTGCCGCAGGAGTACTGGATCCACATCGCACAGCTCGATTTCACCGACACGCTCCAGGACTACGCGTGGTTCGGCCCGCTCGTGTTCGGCGGGCTCGCAGTGATCCTGGTGCTCGCGCGGGTGTTCGTGTGGCCGCGCCTGCCCGGCGCCGACCACCCGTGGCAGCTCACTGCGCCACCGCTGCCCGCAGAGCTGGACACTGCCGCCAAGCGTGGCGTATGGACCGCCCGCCACGCACGAGTGTGGTCGCAGGCGACGCTCGAGAAGTCGGCGCTCGTCGGGCTGCTGCTCGTGATCTTCGCGTCGATCCTTTCCGACATGGACATCGCCACGTGGCGGATCCTGGCCTGGACCGCGACCTTCGTTGCGCTCAACGTTGTGGGTGAGCTCGCGCTGGCGCGTCGAGGATTCAGCAGCGAGGCGACGGTGCGTGCCTGGCTGGCACGCACCGCCGCGAACACGTTGGGCCTGCTGGCGATCGATCAGCTGATCTACGGCTCGCTCCCGCTGAGCCGCGCCGCCGCGTTCGCTGTGCTGTTCAGCACGCTCATCACTGCGTACGACCGGTACCGACCCGTCTACGAGCTGCGCCGACTCCAGGCAGCAGCCCTCAGTACGAGCGCTGCTGCGCGGCCGTGAGACCGTAGATGATCACGAGGTTCACGATCCCGCCGAGGATCGCGGCGAACGGCGCGGCGAAGATCATCAGGAACCACAGCACCGTCGCGATCGTTGCGAGCGTCACGCCCGTGTAGCGTGCCACCGCACTGCCGGTGAACGCGAACGCACCCGCCAGAAACTGCAGCGAACCCCACACCACGAACGTCCAGCCCCACGCATCGAGGTTGGAGAACAGCAGCTGGTTGACGAGGTAGTCGCTCTGGTTGAGCGCGAACAGGCCCTGGAAGAAGTTCAGCGATCCCGCGATGAGCAGCAGCACCGCCGAGCAGGCGAGCCACCCGGTATCGAGCACGCCGGCCTGCTCGGATCGAACGTCTCGGACGGGCGCAGAGCTGCCCTGCATCGAGCTGGACATGGAAGAACCTCCCGGGGTGCGCGCCACCGCTGGTCGGTCGACGCTCTCGTCCGGAGTGTGGCCATGCACGGGTGCAGCAAACGCAGCGACGAGGCGGGAACGCGCAGGATCGACCGGAGTCGATCGGCTCGCGTGCTAGGCCGCTCGGCGGTGCGGCTGCGAACTACCGGCGAAGTCGTGCACGGAATGGTGCAGGTCGCCCCACGAGTCGAGCTCGTCGTCGGCCAGGTCGAAGACGTCGCGGACCAGGTCGATCAGGAACTCCTCGCGGTGGTCGAGCCGGTAGTCGGCGTGCGCCACGTGCTCGAGCTCCGCCACCACGCGCTCGCCGAGCGCGCCACGATCGGACCACTTCGACAGCTCCTCCAGAAGCTCGTCGAATTCCGGCGGCGCGTCGAGCATCTCCTCGGCCAGCTCCGACAGCCGCTCGTGCTCGCGGTCGTTCGAGCCCGCTGCTCGATCGATGAAGTCGGCGACCTGTTCGAGCTCGTCCTCGTGCAGCACCCCGTCGGCGAGCGCGAGCGACACGATCAGGCGCAGCTGCAGCTCGGCGAGGCGCTTGTTGGCGGCAGAGGGCGACGAGCCGCCCAACAGTCGGGTGAGGAAGGTGGCCATGCGGGCGTTGTCGGCACGAACCTGCCGAATCTGGAGGCCGTCGTGGCGACCTCCCCTCAAGTCGTGGCGACGACGGACGACTCGGCGGCCACGCGGGTAGGGTGCCGCCATGAGCGATTCACCCGCGCCAGCCGACCAGGCGGCCTTCCTTCGCGACCAGACCGTCCACGGACCGCTCGGCATTGAAGTAGTCGAGGCCGGCCCCGACCGCATGGTGCTGCAGCTCGACGTGGGCCCGCAGGTGCACCAGCCGTACGGCTTCCTGCACGGTGGCGTGAGCGCGCTGCTGAGCGAGTCGTGCGCATCGATGGGTGCATGGCTCGCCGCCGGCCCCGAGTACCAGGCGTTCGGCATCGAGGTGAACGCCAACCACCTGCGCCCGGTCCGTGACGGTCGGATCACCGCCACCGCCACGCCGATCCGGCAGGGTCGGACGATCGCGGTGTGGGACACGAAGGTGGAGGACGACGACGGGCGGCTCGTGTGCGTGTCGCGCTGCACCGTCGCGCTGCGCCCGATCGAGTCCTGACCCGGCGGCGATCGCCGCGCAGTCGCCGCAGCTAGCCGAGCGCCGCCGCGAGCGCGGCGACGAGCCGGTCGACCTCGTCCGGCGTGTTCCAGCAGCCGAAGCTCGCACGGATCCGATTCTCGCCGAGCGGACGGATCAACACGCCGTCGTGGTACAGCGTCGCCGACACCTCGTTGGCATCGTGGTCGGGCGTGTCGAGCGTGAGCAGGTGCGCGTCGCCGTGGAGGCGGGCCGGATCGATCCCCGCACCCTCCAGCCCGGCCCGTGCACGCGCGTTGAGCGCGCGGGCATGCGCGGCGGCACGTTCCACGCCCACCTCGTCGAGCAGCCACCGGACCGCCGCGGCGAAGCCGGCGAGCGGCACGAGCGACTCCTGGCTCTGCTCGAACCGGCGCCCGGTCGTGACCACGTCCGAATCGAGGATCGACTCGTGGTCGGTGACCTGCATGTACGCACCGAACGTCGGCTGCCACGCTTCCGGGTCGCGCAGCAGCAGCGCCCCGGACCCGTTCGGGCCGCACGGCCACTTCTGGCCGCTGATCGTGTAGGCGTCCCAGCCGTCGCTCGGGTCGATCGGCACGATCCCTGCCGACTGTGCGCCGTCGACCACCAGCCGAACATCGGCGGGCAGCGCCTCGCGCAGCGCACCGAGCGGCGCGAACCGCCCGGTCGCCCACGACACGTGGCTGATCGCGACCGCGCGCGTTCGCTCGGTCACGGCAGCGAGCACCGAATCCACGAACCCGTCGGCATCCACCCACGGCGCCACGTCCACCTCGATCCCGACACGTGCGCGAAGGTTGCGCAGCGGAACGAGCAGGCCGGGATGCTCCTCGTCGGTGGTCACCACGTGATCGCCCGCCTGCAGGTCGAGCCCCCAGAGCGCGGTGTTCAGGCCCTCGTGCGTGGAGTGCATGAGCGCGACGTGCTCGACGGGCACGCCGCCGAGCTCGCTCGCCGCGCTGCGCGCGTCATCCTGCCGCTGCGTCAGCCGATCCCACAGGTCGATCGTCTGGCGCAGCTCCGCGTCGTAGGCCCGCTCCTCGCGGATCGCGTCGATCGCCGCCTGCGGCAGCGGTCCGAGCGTGCCCGCGTTCAGGTACGCTCGCGGATGGATCGCAGGGAGCTGCTCGCGGATCCGCGCCAGGTCGTCGTCGCCCAGCATCGACGCGCTGGTCGTGGCCGGTGAGTGGTGCGGGTTCATGGTACCTCCGATCCGAGCGACGTGAGGAACTCGTCGACGACCTGGAAGCCGACGCGCTCGTACAGGCGCACCGCCGGCTCGTTGTCGGTGCCCACGCGCAGCACCACGTGTTCGCTCTCGGTCATCAGCCACGCGCAGAACGCCGTGAGCGCCCGCGTGGCACGTCCCTCGCCGCGCAGGTCGGGATCGACGTACAGGTCGCCGAACATCGACGCGTCGGCGGTCTTCGCGATCAGCTGTGCGGTGAACGCACAGTGGTCGTCCTCGACCCAGATCGCCACGCCCTGCATGCCCACCGCGCGCGTCACCGCCTGCGAGAGCTCGCCGTACAGGTGCGAATCCTCCGGGACCGGGATCCCGTACTCCTCGCTCAGCGCCGCCGCGCGCACGCGCAGCAGGATCGGCAGGTCCGCCTCGGTCGCGATCCGCAGCGGAATCGCCTCGATCGGGTGGCGCAGCTGCCCGCGCGCAACGCCCATGAAGTGCTCGGGTCGCTCGCGGCGCGGCCCGCCCGGGATCCCGTCCACGAAGGTGCGGACCTCGTCGGCGCGCCCGGCGATCACGAGCTTGCCCTCGAGATCGGGGACGTGCTCGCAGATCGCACGCAGCGCATCTGCGCTGCCGCCGACGCTCATCGCCAGGCCGTCGTCGATCGCGGCGGCCTTGACCACGCCCACGTCGTCGCACGCCAGCCACACGCGCGGCTCGTCGGGCTGGAGCATCGCGATCGACGCGAAGTCGGTCCACGCGAGGGGGCGCAGCGCAGCGAACGCGGCCAGCGCGGACGCGTCACGCGATTCGGCCACTCGAACGTCGAACGAGGTCATGGGTAGCTCCTACCCATACGCGCGCGTTCGGTGAACCGGGGTGCCGAGACGGGCGAATCAGGGTACGTATGCCGGGAACGAGGTGTTCCGGGTAGGCGTCGGGGGAGTTCGAGCGCGCGTGAAGTCGATACCGCTCTGGGTGAAGCTGCTGGGCGGCATCGGCGTGCTCGCGGCGATCTGCGTCGGGCTCGCGTTCGTGCCCACGGGCCAGGTCGCTTTCGCGCCGAACGCGCCGATCGACCTCGACGGCAAGATCACCGTCGGCGGCAACCCTGCCGAGCCGCTGCAGGGGCGGATGTACCTGGTCGGCGTGACCGAGCGGAAGGTCAACCTGCTCCAGCGGATGCTGCTCGACGTGAGCGATCCATCGGTCGACTTCGGCCCGGCACCTGCCAACACTCCCGCATCCGGGGGGCCCGCGGCGAGCGACGTGCGTGCGATGGACGAGGCCAAGCAGGTCGCGGCCGGCGTGGCGTTCGACATCGTGGGCCGGTCCACCGACTGGTCGGGAACCGGCGTGAAGGTGGAAGCGGTCGCGCCCGACGGGCCCGCGGGGCGGGTGCTGCGACCCGGCGACCTGATCGTGCGCGTGAACGGCACCAACGTGGACTCGTCGGTCGACGCCAGCCGGATCATCAACCAGCTGCCACCAGGCAGCACCGTGCGACTCGGGATGCAGCGTGCCGGCGTGGCGGTGCAGTCGACGCTCAAGACCGTCGCGCCGCGCGAGGACGGCACCGGGCGCAGGTCGGAGATCGGCGTGGAGCTCTCGACGATCGGGCTGCGGGTGCGGCTGCCGGAGAACGTCGGGATCGACTCCGGGAACGTGGTCGGACCGAGCGCCGGGCTGGCGTTCGCGCTCTACCTGATCGATTCGATGAGCGACGACGACCTGCTGCGCGGGCGCTACGTCGTGGCCACGGGCTCGGTGTCGCCCGACGGGCTCGTGCTGCCGGTCGGGCGCGTGAAGCAGAAGGCGGTGGCGACGCAGAACGCGAAGCGCGACCTGCTGCTCGTGCCGGTCGCCAATGCGAAGGAGGCTCGGGCGGCAGTCGCCGATGCGTGCAGCGGCAACGCGTGCGTGCAGGTGGTGCCCGTGCACAGCGTGAGCGAGGCGGTCGACCTGCTCAAGCTCGACGATGCGGCGCTCGCCGCGAAGGTCGGCGGCTGACACGTCTCGTTACGTGGGGTGCGTCCGACCCACGTGTCAGTCTCCATACCAGATTCGCGTCGGAATTTCGACGCCTTTTTTCGTGCGCATTTTCTCCGCTCTTTGCGGGAATTTCCCTGTGCGAAGGGGTTTTCCCGGCAGCTGCGAGCTGATTTAGTACGGGTCGTGGTGAGTGCCGGGCACGGGCTCCCCGATACACATCAACTCGCGCCCGGCAGCTTTGGGATTTTCTGTTCGTACCTGATCTGTGGGTGGTGGTTTCGTCGTGTCTGCTGGACATGATGCGCGTAAGCGTGCCGTGATATGCCAGGACTGCTGGTTCTTCAAGGAGATGAGCTGTGCGCTCAAGAATCCTGAGAACGGCATGTGCGCCAACAAGCGTCCCGTCCAGGGCCGCCGCGCCCGCCAGGCACGCAACGACGGTCAGGCGGCATTGACGCCGCTCGCTGCCGGGCATGCACGCACGATCCGTGCGCCGCACGATCCGGAGCCCCAGGTGCCCGCTGCAGCGCAGGTCGCTGCGCGCACGCCGCAGTCTCAGCCGTTCACCGAGGACGCACCCGAGGCGACGTTCTCGCTCGCGCAGCTGCAGGTTCCCGACGGGCGCGGTGCCGACCCGACCGCGAGCATGCAGGCGCGTCCCGCGCAGGCTGCGCCACCGAGCTTCCGCGAGATCCGCGCGGGTCGAGCGTCCGGGCGACCGGTCGAGGTTCGCGTCGCGGCCGCGGCTGCAGCGTCGCGACCGGTCGTGGCCGAGGTCGTGGTGCCGGTCGCGGAGGTCGAGGGTGGCACGCTCCTGCAGGATGCCACCACGCATGCGCCGGCAGCGGCGCAGGCGGTGCTGCCCGGGATCGACCAGCTCGTCGAGCGCGTCCGCCAGCGCACCGCCGCGCGGCTCGGTCGTGCAGGAACCTTCAGCCCCGCCTGATCAGGCGATCGCGAGTGCTGCGTCGCACGCGGCCGCGAGTCGGCTGATGCCTTCGTCGAGCTGATCCTTTGACGGGCTGCTGAACGCGAGGCGCACGTGATCGTCGCAGCCCGCGCCGAAGCTCCCGCCGGCGACCAGGCTGATCCCATGCTCGCCCGCGATGCGCGCCACTGCGCTGCCCTCGATGCCGTCCGGCAGCTTCACCCAGATGAAGTAGCCGCCCTGCGGCGTCACGAAGCTCGCATCCGGCAGGTGCCGTCCGAGCGCGTCCACCACGATGTCGCGTCGCTCGTGCAGCAGCGCCCGTGCGCGATCGACGTTCGGCTCGAACGCGCCGGCGGCCAGGTACTCGTCGACCGTCGCCTGCCCGAGGAAGCTCGAGGAGATGTACGTGTCGTTGGCGAGCGTCGCCACCGTTGCCGCGAGCTCGGTCGGCAGCACGAGCCAGCCGACGCGCAGGCCGGGCGCGACCGTCTTGGAGAACGAGCCGCTGAACGCGATCGGCGCGTCGCCCCTGCGTTCGAAGAGCGTTGCCGGTGCAGGCTCGTCGAAGTGGAGGAGGCCGTAGGGGTCGTCCTCGAGCACGAGCACGCCATGGCGGGCCGCCGCTGCCACGACCGCGTCGCGTCGCTCGTCGGTGAGCGTGGCGCCGGCAGGATTCTGGTACGTCGGGATCAGGTATGCGAGATCGGCGCCGTCGGCCATCGCTGCATCGAGCGCAGTCACGTCCACGCCGCCCTCGTCGAGCGGCACCGGAACGATCTCGATGCCCAGGCGCTCGAGCAGCAGCAGCGGGCGATCGTAGGTCGGTCGCTCCACGATCACGCGAGCGCGTCGGTTCTCGCGGTGTGCCTGCGTGGCGATCGCCTCGGCGAGCAGCGCGAAGCCCTGCAGCGACCCGCTCGTCACCACGATCCGCTGCGAATCGACGCCCTGCCGCTCGGCGAGCCGCTCGCGCAGCGGATCCCAACCGGCCCCGGTGCCGTACGACAGCACCTTCGTGGTGTGGTGGTCGAAGGCGCGCGTGGCGGCGGCGCGCAGGTCGTCGACGGGAAGCATCTCGGGCGCGGGTACGCCGCGTGCGAAGGCGATCAGGTCCATGTCGGCGACATTACCGTATCGGCACTCGCGCAAACCGCATCACGACGTGGGATTCGCGCGCCTTGACCGACCTGCGAAATTGGTGGTTGACGGATTCGAGTTCCCGTCGTACAACGGAAAGGATGAAGCCGGAAGCCGTCGGGTGTGGGACCCGTCGGTGACCGCGGACATTCGCGCCCCTGACCAGGGCGCGCACCGCCTGGGAGGATCGGTGCAGCCAACGAGCTCCGTACCGAATATCGCCATGCAGCGAGCGAACCGATCGCCGCTGCTCGTGCAGGGACCGCGCCAATCGGACCCCGCACAGTTCGTCACACGTGGACCGCTTGCCGCTCGCGCGCACCGGCTGCTCGGGCTCGGTGCTGCAGGCAGCGCTCGCCTCGGCAGCTCGACGTCGTCCATGATCAACGCGTTCGGTGGTGATGTCGGCAGCTACCACCGCCTGGCGAACCCCTGGGTCGGCGCGCGGAGCCTCGCGCGCCCGATCGAGACGCTCTCGAGCCAGTCGAGCGTGTCCTGGCTGCTCGGCAACGCGCGCTGACCGCCTGCCCGCTCCCTGCACCGCGTCCAGTTGCGTGCACCGCGCCGGACGTATGTACCGCGCCGGGCGTCTGTACCGCGCGGGACGTATGTACCGCGCGGGTCGCATGCATCGCGCAGGACGTATGTACCGCGCCGGACGTATGTACGTAACCCGCGCTATCTGCGGGTTCTGTACATACGTCCTG
>JAGQUL010000237.1 GCA_020438525.1 Thermoleophilia bacterium
GTAGAGCGTGGCGTAGCCGACCGAGTACTCGCTCTTGTTGCCGGTCGCGAGCACCAGGTGGCCGAACTTGTTGCTGAGTGCCATCAGCAGCGTGCCGCGGATGCGCGCCTGCAGGTTCTCCTCCGTCACGTCGGGCTCGCGCCCGGTGAACTCCGCCGCCAGCGACTGCTCGAACGCCTCCACGAGCGGTTCGATCGGCAGCTCGTGCATCCGCACGCCGAGCACCTCGGCCTGGGCGTGTGCGTCGCCACGCGTGCCGTCGCTCGAGAACCGCGACGGCATGGTCACGGCCTCCACCGCGTCCGCGCCGAGCGCATCGACTGCGAGTGCAAGCACGAGCGCGGAATCGATGCCGCCGGACAGGCCGAGCACCACGCTGGAGAACCCGTTCTTGTGCACGTAGTCGCGCAGGCCGAGGCGCAGGCCCTCCCACGCCTCGGCGTCCACGTCGGGGATCGGCTCGGTCGCGGCGGCAGCGACCGGGGCGTCGCCTGCCACGTCGGCGAAGACGAGGTCCTCCTGGAACTGCATGCCGCGCGCGACGAGCGTGCCGTCGGGCGCTGCGACGAGCGAGTGGCCGTCGAACACGAGCTCGTCCTGGCCGGCGACCTGGTTGCACAGCGCGACCCAGACGTCTGCTTCTGTCGCGCGGTCGCGCACGACCTGCTCGCGGTCGAGGGCGCGGCCGATCCGCCAGGGCGATGCGGAGAGGTTCACCACCACGCGCGCGCCGGACTTGGCGGCCTGCACGACGGGTCCGTCGTGCACCCAGGCGTCCTCGCAGATCGTCACGCCGACCGGGACCGAGTCGCCGGTCGTCGTCGCCACGTGCACCACGAGCGGCTCGGTGCCGGGCGCGAACCAGCGATGCTCGTCGAACACCGCATAGTTGGGGAGCAGCTGCTTGCGGTAGGTGCCCACCACCGCGCCGTGGGCGATCACGGCTGCGGCGTTGTGGACGAGTCCGTCGGCGCGGGCCGGTGCGGGCTCGGGGTAGCCGACGATGCAGGTGCCCGGCAGCTGCGGCACGAGCTGTTCGAGCGCATGCACACAGCGGTCCACGAAGTGGGGCTTCAGCCACAGGTCCTCGGCCGGGTAGCCGGAGATCACCTGCTCCGGGAACACCACGAGATCCGCGCCTGCATTCACCGCGCGCCGCGCTGCGTCCAGTACGAGCTGCGCGTTCGCGTCGATGTCGCCGACGGTCGGGTTCAGCTGTGCCAGGCAGATCCGCATGTGCGGATCGTACCGCTGCAACGGGTGCGGCGGGGTCGCTGCCGGCTAGTCCTGCAGCGCGGGGGTTCCGAGCGGAACGGCGTGCAGCACGCGGTGCACGCTGCCTCCTGGTGCGGGAAGCGAGGCGTACAGGCGAAGCTCGGGTGCGATCCAGCCGATCCGTTCATCGGGAAGCGCCGCGGCGCCGCGCACGTTCGGGAGCGCCGTGCCGCGCGGCACGCGCACGAGCGAGAGGTGCGGTCGCCACGCGCGCTGGTCGACGTGCGGCGCGTAGGGACGCACCGAGTCGATGAAGCGGTCACGGGCGGAGTCGAGCACGGCGTGCAGGTCGACATCGATCGTCGCACCGAGCACGCGGCCACCGCCGAAGGGCTCGACGCCGTCGACTGTGCAGGACGTGGGGCCGGGGACGCTGAACGCCGCTGCGTCGAGCGCCGACGCGACCGCTGGTACGTACTCCTCCGCGACGTCGCCGAGGAATCCGAAGGTCACGTGCAGGTCGTGCTCGTCGGCGACCTGCGCGTCCGGCACGCCGGCCGCGAGCCGCTCGGCCCAGTCGCGCGCACGGCCGGCCGCGGGCTGGGTCACGGGAAGCGCTGCATACAGGCGCAGCAGCACGCCGCCTCCCGAGGTGCCGACCGTGAGTTTCGTGCCATCGCCCATTGCACGCATTGAAGCACGTCGGCGCGATCGTCGCATGCTCGAACCTGCGCTAGCGTCCACGCGCCCGCTCACGGCCACAGTCGCTTCACCCCAGCCCGCGCGACACCGAGCACCGATGCTCGCTCCGCGACGTACGCCCCACGTAACGAAATCGGGACATGGACCCAACTTCGTTACCTGGGTCATCCCTGTTCACCCAACGCCGTACGCCCCACGTAACGAAATCGGGACATGGACCCAACTTCGTTACCTGTGCCCCGCCCGCCCCGTGCGCTAGCCTTGCCCGCGAGACCACCTCGAAGGGACACCGCACGATGACCGACACGCCGAGCCATGACTTCATGGGAACGCCCACGCCGGGTCGACACGACGGACGCGTGGCGATCATCACCGGCGCGAGCCGCGGCATCGGGCGCGCCGTGGCGCGTCGTCTGGCAGCAGAGGGAGCCGCGGTGGTCGTGGCAGCCAAGTCGCGCGAGCCGCACGCCACGCTCCCCGGCACGATCGTCGACTGCGTGGAGGCGATCCGTGCCGACGGAGGCACCGCGAGCTGGTTCGAGGTCGACGTGCGCGATGCGGATCGGGTCGAGGCGATGGTCCAGCACGCGATCGACGAGTACGGCAAGGTCGACTACCTGTTCAACAACGCCGGCGCGATCTTCCTCGCGCCCGTCGCAGCAGTGCCACCGAAGCGCTTCGACCTGATGTACCAGGTCAACGTTCGCGCCGCCCAGGCCACCGCGTTCTACGCGCTCCCCCACATGGTCGACAAGCAGTTCGGCCACGTCCTCAACTTCTCGCCACCGCTGCAGCTCGACCCCTCCCCCGGCATGGCGCCGTACATGGTCACCAAGTACGGCATGACGCGGATCGCGATGGCGATCGCCGAGGAGCACCGCTCCGACAACATCGCCGCCAACACGATCTGGCCGGTCACGATGATCGACACCGCCGCCGTGCGCGTGAACGCGATGGGCGACGAGTCGCAGTACCGCACCCCGGAGATCATCTGCGATGCGGTGAGCGAGCTGTTCTCGCGACCGCCCGCCGAGTGCACCGGCAACCAGTTCACCGACGAGCAGATCCTGCGCGACGCGGGCTGGAGCGACGAGGACCTCGATCGCTACTGGGTGACCGGCCACGCCCCCGAGCACCTGGTGACGATCGCCGGCGAGAACTCGATCATGCGCTGATCGATCCCGCGCTCGCCCGCTCGAACCTGATCATCCGGACTGCGTCGGGATTCCGGCGCGTTCGACGTGCCACGGCTCGTGGCCCATCGGGAACACCAGGCCGTACTTCGGTGCGAGCCGGTGCGCGAGCGCGAGGTCACCCTCGAGGTCTGCGGCCATGCCACGCACGTGGTTGGAGCATCCGGGCGGTGCCGCCCAAGCCTTGGCGCGAGTCCAGCCGCCGCGCTCCTTCTTGGTGCGCTTCCAGATCCGCATCGAGTCCTCGTAGCTGCGCCAGCCCTCCTCGATCCGGAGCGTGCCGCCGTGACGCTTCACGTCGCGGATCAGGCGCCCCAGGTCGGTACGGAAGCCCGCCGACAGGCCCGGCCTGATCGTGAACACCTGCCGCATGCCCGGAAGCGGGTACGACGTGTCCATGATCTTTGCGATGTACGCACGGGTCTCGGCATAGGGTGGCACGCCGCCGTAGGCCTGCACCGCGCCCGGGCCGGCGTTGTATGCCGCCAGCGCGAGCCGGTACGAGCCGAGCTGCTTCTCGTAGCGCGCCATCTGCTGCGCCGCCACGCGCAGCGCATCGTGCGGGATCCATGGATCGACGTGCCAGCTCTTCGCGGTGCTCGGCATGATCTGCGCGATCCCGATCGCGCCTGCGCCGCTTCGTGCGCACGGCTGCATGCCGCTCTCCGCGGCGATCTGTCGCACGAACAGGATCGGCTTGCGGATGCCTGCGTCCTTCGCCGCACGGAACGCGAGCTTGCGGAAGTCGATGCGCGTCAGCGGCTTGCGCGCGCCGGGGCGTGCAGACACCTTGTCGTGCAGCACCTGCTGAACGAGGTCGCGATCCTCTGCCTCGTCGCCGCTGGACACGACGA
>JAGQUL010000238.1:0-8090 GCA_020438525.1 Thermoleophilia bacterium
CGCTCGCCCGCTCGATGCGTCGGGCCACCGCGAGCAGGCGCGGCCGCGGCCAGTCGGTGCCGAACGGCGCGAGTCGCTCCAGCTCGTGCACGAGCTCGAACCCGAGCTCGCCGCCATGCACCACCGCGTCGACCACGTCGCGCGGCGCCAGCAGCGACGGATCGATGTGCTGCTCGCCCCAGGCCGCAAGCCGCTCGCGCAGCTCGTCGATGCGCGTGGGATCGATGGTCACCCCGCCGGCCTGCGCGTGGCCACCCCAGCGAAGCAGGATGTCGTCGCACGACGCGAGCGCTGCATGCAGGTCCACGCCGTCGATGCTGCGACCCGAACCGCGCGCCGGATCCCCGTCGGAGATCACCACGACCGGTCGCCAGTAGCGCTCGACGAGCCGCGACGCCACGATTCCCACGACTCCCTCGTGCCAGCCGCGACCGTGCACGACGTACACGCGCGCTGCACGCTCGGCATCGCTCCATGCCTCGACCTGCTCGATCGCCTCGTCGCTGATCGCGCGTTCGATCCGTCGTCGCTCGTCGTTGGTGGCATCGACCGCCGCAGCGAGCGAGCGCGCGGTCGACTCGTCGGCACGCAGCAGCTCGTAGGCACGCTCGCTCTGGCTGATCCGACCCACCGCGTTGATGCGCGGCGCGATCTTGAACGCGATCGCCTCGGCGTCGATGTCGGGCGTTCGCAGGCCACAGCCTTCGGCCAGCGCGCGAAGACCCGGTCGATCCGTCGCGCGCAGCGCGCGCAGCCCGCGTCGAACGAGCGCCCGGTTCTCGCCGGTCAACGACACGCAGTCGGCGACCGTCGCGATCGCCTCGAGCTCGTGCTGGCGCGGTCCCGACGGTCCGCCGAGCGCGGTCACGAGCTTGCCGGCGACCCCGGTTGCGCACAGGTCCGGGAACGGATAGTCGCTCGGGCGGGTCGAGCACAGGATCGCGTCCGGCAGCACCTCGCCGGGGCGGTGGTGGTCGCAGATGATCACGTCCATGCCCAGGTCGCGTGCCTGCGCCACCGCCTCCACCGCGGTGATGCCGCAGTCGACGGCGATCAGCAGCCGCATTCCATCGCGCGCGAACCGCTCGACCTGATCGAGCTGCAGGCCGTATCCATTGCTGAATCGGTCCGGCAGGAACGCGTGCACCTCCGCACCCAGCTGCTCCAGGCCCTCCACCAGCAGCGTCGTGGCGCACACCCCGTCGGCGTCGTAGTCGCCGTGCACCACGATCGGCTCCGACTGCTCGATCGCGTACCGGATCCGCTCCACGGCCGCTGCCATGTCGCCGAGCAGGAAGGGGTCGTGCAGCTGGGCCTCGTCCGCATCGGGATCGTCGGCCAGCAGCGAGCGCGCCTGTTCCACGCCCACGCCCCGACGCGCGAGCACCCACGCGAGAGTCTCGGTGCATCGCAGCTCGCGACGCAGCTCGGCGACGAGCTCGAGGTCGCATGGATCGAACGTGAAGGAAGCGGGCGGAAGCACTGGCAGGGATCCTATTCGTCGGTTCGGATCCGCTACCTGCCCCAGGTTCGATCGGCGGCCACGAACGGCCACCGACGATGGGCGACGACGACCTCGGTCGCTCAGGTCTTGGCGGGGGTCTCCGGGGTGTCGGTCACCGCTGACGATTCCGCACCGCCGCTCGCGTCGCTGCTCACGGCGCTCGTCCTGGCTGCATCGGCTCGCTGCTCGGCGTCGAGGCGCTTCTGCCACGCCGGCTCGCGCTCCTTGAGCCAGCACAGCAGCGGCGTTGCCACGGTGATCGAGCTCACCATGCCGATCGCCACGCCGACGAGCAGCGCGAACGCGAAGTCCTGGAGCGTCTCGCCGCCGAACGCATACAGTGCGAAGGTCGGCAGGAGCACCACGATCGACGTGTTGAGCGATCGCGTGAGCACCTCGTTGAGCGACTGCGTGCTGATCTTCCGGAACGAGCTCTTGCGCATCACGTGCACGTTCTCGCGGATGCGGTCGAACACGATGATCGTGTCGTAGAGCGAGTAGCCGAGGATCGTGAGCAGCGCCGCCACGGTCGTGGACTTGAACTCACGCCCGGTGAACGCGAACATGCCGGCGCTGAACGCCATGTCGTGCACGAGCGCCACCAGCACGGGGATCGAGTAGATGAACTCGAACCGCCACCAGATATACAGGCACTCGAGCACCAGGCTCACCAGCACCGCGATGATCGCGAGCTGCAGGACCTGCTTGCCGAACGACGGCCCGATCGTCTGGACGCTGAACCCGTCGGTCGTGAGCCCGAACTCGTCACGAAGGCCGCGTTCGACGAGCGTCTGCGCCGACTCCTGTCGCGCCTGCTCCCGCTCCTGGGCGGAACCGCTCGTGCCCTTCTCACCGCCGGCAAGCTTGTCGACGGTGATCGCGAACGACGAGCCCTTCTGGTTCGACGACACGGTCGACTTGGTCTCCTGGATCGTCGCGTTCTCGTAGCTCGCATCGATCTTCGCGAGCGCCTTGCGCACGTCCTCCGCGTTCGCGGTCGTGGTGAGGTGCACGTCGAAGCGCGTGCCGCTCTTGAAGTCGACGCCGAGGTTGAGCCCCTTCACGCCGACGAGCAGCAGCGAGCCCACGATGATCACCGTGGTGAGCGTGATGAAGCCCGTTCGCCACTTCATCCACGGGATGTGGAAGCGAGGACCCTGCCGCTTGCGCGAGCCGCCGATCACCCATGCCTTCTGGAACGGGCGGAACTGCGCGAGCAGGCTCAGCATCGCGTGCGTGAAGAACACGGCCGTGAAGATCGAGAGCAGCGTGCCGATGCCGAGCAGCACCGCGAACCCGCGGACCGAGCCGATCGAGATCACCACGAGCAGCACGGCGGTGATCAGCGTCACCGCGCTCGCGTCGAGGATCGTCGCGAAGCCCTTCTTGTAGCCGGCCCGGATCGCCTGGACCACGCTTCGCCCCGCTCGATACTCCTCCCTGATGCGTTCGAAGATGATGATGTTCGCGTCTGCAGCCACGCCGATCGTGAGGATCGCGCCCGCGATGCCCGGCAGCGTCATCGTGACCGGAAGCGTCACGACGATCCCGTAGAACACGAACGCGAACACGAGCAGCGCGAGGTCGGCGATCACGCCGAGCACGCGGTAGAACAGGATCAGGTACAGCATCACCACCGCAAGGCCGGCGGCGCCTGCGATCAGGCCCTGCTTGAGCGACTGCTCGCCGAGAGTCGCGGAGACGAGCGTCTTGGAGATCACCTCGAACCGCACCGGCAGCGCACCGGTGTTCAGCACGAGCGCCAGGTTCGACGCCTCCTCGCGATCGTCGAGGCCGCTGATCTGCGCCTGGTTGCCCTTGATGCCGGTCGGATACTGCTTGTAGTCGATCTGCGGGATCGACTTGATCTCGTCGTCGAGCACGATCGCGAAACGGCGCGGGCTGCCGTTGAGCGCACCGTCCTTGGCGATCTTCTCGGTGACCTCACCAA
Organism: Thermoleophilia bacterium; assembly: GCA_020438525.1. The sequence goes on from JAGQUL010000238.1 coordinate 3,456, forward strand.
ACTGCTTGCCACCCTTGCTGTCGAAGATCATCGACGTGACCCAGCCACCCTGGCCGGCCTCGGCGGTGGCGCTGCGGATGTGGTCGCCCGACAGGCCCGGGTTGTCGGTGAGCAGCACGAACGCACCCTTGTTGCGGTCGAACTTGCCACCGTCCTGCAGCGTCACGCCATTGCCCTCGACCTGCTCGGGCGGACCGTGCACGAGCACCTCGCCCGGCGGCACCTCGAGCACCTCCCAGTCCTTCGGGAGCTTCGGATCCTTGCCGGTCACGTTCTCCCAGCCGTCGGCACGGTCGGCCTCGTCGGTCGCCAGGAGCTGGTCCTTGGCCTGCTCGAGCAGGCGCTTCTCGGTGTTGGCAGGGCCCGCGATCTCGTTCTCGTTCGCATCGAACAGGAACAGCTGGCGGACGATCTTCTCGTCGTTCTTCTTCGCGTCCTTGACCGCCTTCTCCGCGCGCGGCTTCGCCGATCGCAGCGCCTCGTGCGCGCTGCGGAACGCCTTGCCGTCGACGACGTTCTCCTCCCACTCGTAGAAGCGCAGCTGCGCGGTCGAGCCGACCACGGCCACGGCCTGCTCGGGGTCCTGCACGCCCGGCAGGGAGACGACGATCTGGTCGCTGCCCTGCGTGCGGATCTCCGGCTCCGACACGCCCAGTCCGTCGACGCGGTCGCGGATCACCTCGACCGACTGCTCGAGCTGGTCGCTCGACAGCTTCTTGCCGTCGGTCGGGGTCGCCTTGAGCACGACCTCCAGACCGCCCTGCAGGTCGAGCCCGAGGCGAACGGGGTTGTAATAGCCCGCGGCGAACACGGCAGCAAGCACCGCGACGACCAGTCCGAGCACGACAAGGTGCGAGCGTCCGCCTTCACGGCGACGCTGGTTCTTGGGGTCCCTCATACGAGGAGCCTACCCGCCCGGGGCGATGCACGCGAATCCACGTGCCTGCGCGGGTTGCGCGCAGGTTGCAGCGGTTGCGAATTGCTACCTCATCCGTGCGCGTGCACGTATGCGGGTGCCGGTGCCGGCGCAGGAGCAGCCGCCTCGGTCAGCGCAGGGTCGGGCGCGTACGGCGTGCGGCGCTGGAACGCGGCTGCCGTGAGCGCCGGATCCACCGCTCCGATCGGCGCATTCACGTTGGGGCGCGGCATTGCCGCCGAGCCCGGTACGCGGGCCGGTGCCGGGTACTGTGCAACGGGATGCGCAGGTGGTGCGCCGGGTGCGGCGAACAGCGGCTGTCCGTTCGGGTCGTGTCCGATCACCATCGTCTCGGCGGGCAGCGCCACCGGCTGTGCATGGACCGGCTGGTCCTCCGTCGCCACCATCGGCGCGGTGAGCTTGCGGTACTCGTTGGCCAGGCCGGCGCGCTCGTCGCGCGCCCGAGACATCGCGTCGCTCAGCGTCGGGTCGTCGAGCCGCAGCGAGCTGCCCATGCCCTTGGGCGCCTTGGAGTGACGACGCGCCTCGAGCTGCTGTGCGCTGGCGTCGGCACCGTGCGGGTGCTGCGCCTGCGGAGCATGCTCGACCGGCATCGGCTGCTGCATCGGCACAGCGTGTGCCGGCGCGAGCGACGGCACGACGACCGGCTGCATCACCGGTGCGGCAGGCGTGTGCTGGACCGGCATCGGCATCGGCTGCTGGAACTGCTGCGCGGGCGGCTGGAGCTGCTGCGGAGCCACCGGCTGTGGCATTGCGGCGGCGGGCGCCTGCTGCTGCGCGAACGGAATGTGCATCGCCATCGGCGGCGGCTGTGGGGGCTGCCACTGCGCCACGGGGCGCGCATTCACGGGCGCCACGTCGCCCCACGGCTGCGGCTCATGCGTCATCACCGGCTCCACGACCTGCGCGCGAAGCGTCGCCACCGGTGCCTGCTGCACGGGCATCGGCTGCTGCGCGTACTGCGGCTGCGCGTACTGCGGCTGCGCATGCGGCATCGGCTGCGGGGCAACCTGCGGCTGCTGCGCCGTGGTCCAGGGCTGCTGCGGCGCCTGGAAGGCGGGCGCGGCGAAGTGCTGCTGCTGGGCAGGCACAGGCTGGGGAGCCTGCGCGTGCTGCTGGTCGGGGTGCGGATGGTGCTGGTGCATGTCCGTGTCCAGTGCCTGTCGTGGGGGGTCCTGCTGCACCGGCCCCGGCAGTGCCGAGGTCGCTGCTGTCGTGGGCAGGGCGCCTTCGCCCGCGTGCACGATACGTGCAACGCCGTCGGTCGCGATGCGCGTGGTGAGCCCCGGTCCGAGCTCGAGCACCACGCTCGAGCCCTCCAGCGCCGTCACGCGGCCGTAGATCCCGCCGACCGTCAGCACGTGGTCACCCACCTGCAGCCGTTCGACGAGACGACCATGCCGTGTCTGCTGGTCCTTCTGCGGGCGCACGATCAGCAGGTACCAAGCACCTGCGATCGTTCCCAACAGCACCAACAGCGGCAGCATCGTCGACCCTTGTCCCTGTCCACTCCCGCCAGGTGGCGTCCACCACCTCACGGTCCGGGCACTCGCCCGTACCTGTGTGTCGGGTCAAACGGGGTCGAATGTCTCACGAGGGCGTGCGATTGGCCGCCGGAGTCGAACCTCGCCGAGCCTCAGGATCCGGGGATCGAACAGGCAGCGTCGGAGTCGCGACGCCGCCGCCCGGCAACCTGGCCGTACGCGAACGCGCCCAGGCGATGCAGGCCCGGCACCCAGAGCAGCAGCCCCGGCAGCACCGTGAGCGGCAGGCGAACGGCGATCGAGCGCACTGCGTCGATGCCGACGGTCACGCTCGCATCCGGGAATCGCACGCGCAGGCCGTCGCCGAGCGTGCCGCGCGCAACCTCGGGCCATCTCGCCACTGCGGCGTCGTAGTCGAGCGTCTCGAACCGCCCCAGCCAGTCCAGGCGTCGGATCCGCCGCTCCTGCCGACGGCAGTACGCGCAGCCGCCATCGAATACCACGACCGGTCGATCCGTTGCACGCGCCTGCGTCATGCCACCATGTTCGCACGGGCGCCGCACCCGGATTCAGTCGGCCTGCTCCCAGCGCGAACGCTCGCGCTCGTACCAGCCGCGCTCCCACTCGCCGCTCGCGATCGCCACCCGCGCCCGACGCACCAGGTCGATCATCACGTGCAGGTTGTGCAGGGTCACGAGCCGCAGCGACAGGATCTCGTCCTGGCGGAACAGGTGACGCACGTACTCGCGCGTGTAGCCGCCCGCGCACGCCGGGCAGCCGCATCCAGGCTGGATCACCCGACGATCGGCCACGTTGTAGGCGGCTCGCATGTTGAGCCGCGCGCGCGGATGGATGTCGTTCGGCACCATCGCGCTCGCCGTGCGACCCAGCCGCGTCGGCAGCACGCAGTCGAACATGTCCACCCCGCGGTCGATCACGTCGAGCACGCCCACGGGATCGCCGATCCCCATGTAGTAGCGCGGCCGATCCACGGGCAGCAGGTCGGTCGCCGACTCCAGCGCAGGCATCGTGAGCGCCGGGTCCTCCCCCACGCTCAGCCCACCCACGGCATAGCCGTCGAAGCCGATGTCGATCAGCTCACGCGCGCTGCGATCGCGCAGGTCCGCGTGCACGCCGCCCTGCACGATCCCGAACTGCAGCTGCGGCTGGCCCGTGAGCGACCACGACGGTCCGAGCGCGCCGAACCCGTCCTGGTCGGCGCGAATCCGCAGGTGCGCCTCGCGCGCCCGCGCCGCCCATCGTGAGGTTCGCGCCACCGCCGACTCCACGTCGGGCCTCGCCGCGTCGCCCGCCGGGCACTCGTCGAGCACCATCGCGATGTCGCTGCCCAGGTTCGCCTGCGCCTGGGCCACGTTCTCGGGCGTGAACTCGACCTCGTCGCCGTCGTACACGCTGCGAAACACCACGCCGTCGTCGTCCATCCGCAGCGTGTGCCGCAGGCTGAAGACCTGGAAGCCGCCGCTGTCGGTCAGGATGCTGCGCGGCCACCGCATCAACCGGTGCAGCCCCCCGGCCTGCGCGATCGCCTCGGTGCCGGGTCGCAGCACGAGGTGGTAGGTGTTGCCGAGCACCACCTGTGCGCGCAGGTCCACGAGCTCCTCGGCCGTGACCGACTTCACGGTCGCCTTCGTGCCGACCGGCATGAACATCGGAGTCTGCACCGTGCCGTGCGCCGTGCGCAGCAGCCCCGCGCGTGCGCGACCGCTCGTGGCGGTCAGCCGGAAGCAGTCCACCTGATCGGTCGTGGAGGTCGTGGTCGTCGTCATCGGAGGGTGATCCTAGGCGCTCTCAACGATGGGCGACGACGGGATGGCCGTGCACGAACATGGCGTCGCCGAACGAGTAGAAGCGCATGCGCTCGGCGATCGCCCGCTCGTACGCCACGCGGGTCGTGGACTCGCCAGCGAAGGCCATCACCAGCGCGATCAGCGTCGACCTGGGCAGGTGGAAGTTGGTGAGCAGCGCGCCGACGCACGACCATGCGTGTCCCGGCACGATGAACAGGTCGGTGCTGCCGCGGCGCGGCACATCCGGTCCGGCGAACACGTGCTCGAGCACGCGCGTCGAGGTGGTGCCCACCGCCACCACGCGGCGGCCCGCCGCCAGCGCCGATCGCACCGCGTCGTACGTGGCATCGGGAATCTCGTAGCGCTCGTGGTGCATCTCGTGGTCGGCGAGCGAGCCGTCGCTGAC
>JAGQUL010000238.1:8318-12415 GCA_020438525.1 Thermoleophilia bacterium
TCGAGCCCGACGGGCAGCTCGACCTCCCAGGTCTGGTCCCCGGTGCGCTCCACGAACGTGATCGATGCGCTGCCGTGCTGCGTCGCCACCTGCATCCCGTCGCGGTACTTGCGCGCCGGGCGCGCCATCGCGCTCCAGCGGCTGGTGGGGCCCTGCTCGTGCGGGTCGACCGGCGCCAGCAGCAGCGCCTCGCCGCGCCCGCCGGTGGGTCGCTCGACCGGGATTCGCGCGTTGATCACGCGGGCGTCGTTCGCGACCACCAGGTCGTCGTCGCGAAGCTGCTCGAGCAGCAGCTCGTCGAAGCGGCCGATCGCCGCCGGCTCGGCGTCGCCGGCACCGATCACGAGCATGCGGGATCCACCCCGCTCCGGGGCCGGGTGTTGCGCGATCAGCTCGTCCGGAAGGTCGAAGTCGAGATCGTCGGTCGTGAGGGAGGCAGCCGCATCCACGCGTCGAATCCTACGTCGTGGGCATCAGGGGTTGCGTGTCCGGCATGCCCACGGTATAAGTAAGTACATACTTACGAAAGGGTCTCGATGGACGCCCCCACCACATCCCACGCTCCCGCCGCGTCGAACCAGCCGGTCACGCTGCCGCCCGCACCGGGCGGGTTCCGCATCTTCTCGCTGCCGGTGCTGAGCTGGGCGATGTACGACTTCGCGAACACGATCTTCTCGTTCGCGGTGATCACCCGCTACTTCAACGAGTGGGTGATCGAGCAGAACGGGCGACCCGACTGGCACGTCGGCCTGATGAGCTTCATCGTGGGCATCGTGCTGCTCACCGCGATGCCGGCGATGGGCGCGATCAGCGACCAGCTCGGTCGTCGCCTGCCCTTCCTCGCGGCGTTCACGCTCGCCTGCGTCGCCGCAACCGGGGTGATCGGCGCGGTCGACTCGGTCACCGTCGCGCTCGTCGTGGCCGGCCTGGCGATCTTCTGCTACCAGCTCGCGCTCAGCATGTACGACCCCCTGCTCGCCACCGTGGCGCCGCCCGCCGCGCACGGCCGTGTGAGCGGTCTCGGCGTGGGGCTCGGCTACGTCGGCGTGCTCGTCGGGAGCCTCGTGCTCACCGCACTCGTTCCGGAGGACGACTACCAGGCCGCGTTCCTGCCCACTGCGCTGATGTTCCTCGTGTTCGCGCTGCCGATCTTCCTGTTCGTGCGCGAGCGAGGCCCGCGCGGCAGCCGCCCCGACCGGCACGTGGTGCGAGCCGCGATGCGCCAGGTCGTGACCACCGTGTCGCACATCCGCGACGAGCACCGCGCCACCGGGCGCTTCCTGATCGCGCGCTTCCTGTACGTCGACGCGATCGCCACCGTGATCGCGTTCATGACCGTCTACATGGATCGCGTCGGCAGCTTCAGCGAAGGCGACCGCACGCTCGTGCTCGGGCTGGCGATGATCGCAGCGGCGATCGGCGGGTTCGTTGCCGGATCGCTCGTCGAGCGCTTCGGGCCCCGGGCGGTGCTTCGCGGGATCCTGATCATCGCCGCGATCACGCTCGTCGTGGCGGGAGTCAGCGGCAGCGCCACGCTCGTGTGGGTGCTCGGCCCCGCCGTGGGCATCACGCTCGGCGGCGTGTGGACGAGCGATCGCGTGTTCATGCTGCGGCTCTCGCCGCCCGCCGTGCGCGGCGAGTTCTTCGGCATCTACAACCTGATCGGCAAGCTCTCGAGCGGCTTCGGGCCGCTCGTGCTGTGGGGCGGGACCGTCTGGCTGCTGCACTCGCGCAGCGGATGGAGCGAGCTCGCCGCGAGCCGCGCCGCGCTCGTGGTGCTCGCGGCGGCCGTGCTTGCGGGGCTCTGGGTGCTGTGGCCGCTCAGCGACGAGCCGCGCTACGAGGACCACGACTTCCTCGGCGATCCCGAGGGTGCGGGAGCAGGCGCATGAAGATCGACCACCTCACCCCCGACGACTGGGTCGACCGCGACACCTCCTGGATGCAGCGCCTCGTGCGCGTCCTGTTCTCGCGTCCCGGCCGCTGGTGGATGCGCTACCGCGGCTACGGCCACCAGCCGCGCGTTCCGGCCGAGGGCGGGTTCCTGCTCGCCCCCGCCCCGCACGGCGCGTTCGGCGACCCGTTCGTGTTCGGCCTGGGTCAGCCCCGGCGCCAGCTGCGCTTCATGGCCAAGTACCAGGCGCTCGAGTGGCCGATCCTCGGCCGGCTGATCCGCTGGGGTGGCGGGTTTCCCGTCCACCGCGGCGGCACGCGCAGCCACGCCGCACTCGCCGTTGCCGAACGAGTGCTCGAGTCCGGCGACGGGATCGTGATCTTCATGGAGGGCAAGCTCGTGCTTGAGCACGACGGCCTCGGCGAGCCGCGCAACGGGCTCGCGCTGCTCGCGCTGCGCACCGGCGTGCCGGTCGTGCCGGCCGCCGCCTACGGCTCCAAGCGCGCCCGCGCGTACGGCAGCCGCTGGTACAGGCACTGGCCCAAGACCACCGTGGTGTGGGGCGCGCCGCTGCAGTTCGAGCGCGAGTCCGAGCCGTCGCCGGAGCGGGTCGCGGAGGTTCGCGACGAGATCTGGGCACAGGTCACGCTGCTGTTCGAGCAGGCCAAGGCGATCCACTTCCGGCCGGGTGGTCGCCCACCCGCCGGCACGCCGCTCGAGCAGGCACTGCCCGCACCCGAGGAGGTGCGGCATGCCGTCGGCTGAGCGATCGTCGTCGTCCTCCACCCCGCGGCTTCCCGCGGCCGAGCGCCGCGCACAGATCATCGATGCGGCGACGCGCTGCTTCGCCGACCGGGGGTTCGGCGGCACCACCACCGCCAGCGTCGCACAGGAGGCCGCGGTCAACGAGGCGCTGCTGTTTCGGCACTTCGGCAGCAAGCAGGGCCTCTACCTCGCCTGCGTCGACGCCGCGTGGGCACGGCTCACGGCGCGCGTGGAGGCGCTGTGCGGGAACGAGCCGGTCGAGCGGCAGTGGCGGATGCCCGGCCGCGCGTTCATCGAGCTCGTGCAGAAGCAGCCACACGTCGCGCAGCTGTGGGTGCGCGGGCTGGTCGAGACCACGGGCATCGAGCAGGTCGACGACCACCTGGCGACGCTCATGGACGACGTGCATCGCTACGTGACCGACATGGTGCGCGTGAGCGACGACGCGGGCGGCGTGCTCGACGGTCGCGATCCGTCGACCGAGGCGTGGACGATCATCGCGATCGGGCTGCTCGGCGCGTCGCTCGGCACGCGCGGGCTCGTGAAGAAGGGTGCGTTCGACAAGGTGCTCGCCGCGCACCGCGAGTGGATGACCGGCGATCCGGACTGACCCGACCGATCAGAAGCTCGAGCGGTACCAGTCGATGCGCTCCTCGCCGACCTCGCGCTGGAAACGCTTGAGCTCCTCGCCCTTGAGGCGTCCGTCGCCATCGGAGTCGTAGGAGCTGACCACGTCGCGCAGCTCGGGACGGGTGGCGACCCAGTCGCCGTTCGTGTCGGCGCGGTCGACGAGCCGGTCGATCGAGAACGTCTCGGTCTCCCAGTAGGTGTCGCCGTTGGAGTCCTCGTGCGAGGTGCGCTCGGTGCGGCGCGTCTCGGCCTGGTGCCAGAAGCCCGGGTCCTCGAGCTCGAGCTGCCCGTTGCGGTTGTGGTCGTAGCCCGACAGCACGTTGTCGACCGAAGTGTCCACGCCGATCCCGTGGCGCACACCGTACGCGATCGAAGCGCCGAACCCACCGATCATCGCGCCCATCCCGGCACCGAACAGGGCACCGCCGAGCGCGAGACGACCGGTCGCGAGCGCGACCATGCCGCCGGCCGCGGTCGCGAATCCGAGCCCTTCGGTCCAGCCCACGACGTGCCCGGCGGGCTTGTCGGCGTCGGAGCCGGTCGGATGCTTGTCGGCAATCGAATCCATGAGCTTCGATCCGCCGAATCCGGTCACCAGACCGGTCGCCACGGCCACGCCGGCACCCACCGCAAAGGGATTCACGTTCACGTCCACACACCTCGTCCGTCACCTGTGGACGCCTGTCCAGGGCGTCCGCGTCCACCCGAGCGTCGAGTTCGGCAGCGCATCCGTTGCAGGCACCGCCATCAATCCGTGTCGGCAGTGGCGGTGCCGCTGCACCGCACGCGCGCCACCAATCCGGATCAA
>JAGQUL010000006.1:0-3194 GCA_020438525.1 Thermoleophilia bacterium
GTATCGCCTGCGCCGGATCGCCCGCCGCGCGTGGGTCGCCGGCCACATCGACGCCTACATCGCCTCGTGCTCGCTGCGCACCACCGTCTACAAGGGGCTGGTCGTGGGACGCCAGCTGCGCGCCTGCTTCCCCGACCTGGCCGACCCGCTGCTCGAGTCGCAGCTCGCGGTGTTCCACCAGCGCTACTCGACCAACACCTTCCCCACCTGGGAGCGCGCCCAGCCGCTGCGCTCGATCGCCCACAACGGCGAGATCAACACCGTCCACGGCAACACCACCTGGCTGCGCGCACGCGGCGCGCACCTGGGCTGGACCCCCGACCGTGCGGGCCCCGGCGACGACGGCTCGTGGATCCAGCCGGTCTCCGATCCCGACGGCTCCGACTCCGCGATGCTCGACGACGCCGTGCAGCTGATCACCCACGCCGGGCGCTCGATCACCGCGGCCATGACCATGCTGATCCCGCCCGCATGGGATCACGGGCAGGACGTTCGCGAGGACGTCCGCGACCTGCTGCGCACCTACGCCGCCACCGCCGAGCCATGGGACGGCCCCGCCGCGGTCGCGTTCAGCGACGGGCACCTCGTCGGCGCGTGCCTGGACCGCAACGGCCTGCGCCCCGCGCGCTGGCTGCGCACGAGCGACGGGATCGTGGCGTGCGCCTCCGAGGCCGGTGCCGTGCCGGTCGATCCGGACACCATCGTCGAGAGCGGGCGCCTCGGCCCGGGCCAGATGGTCGTCGTCGACACCCGCACCGGCACGCTCCGACGCGGCGACGACGTGCTCCACGAGCTCGCGGAGGCCGCACCGTGGGGCGTGCTCGTCGCCGCCCAGCAGGCGGACGTTCCCGACGCCGCGACCCCCGACGACGACACCGACACGATCGCCGCAACCGAGGCCGCGCCGCTCGCCGCGCGACAGGCGCTGCACGGCTACACCCGCGAGGAGCTCACCGCGGTCATCCGGCCGATGGCGCAGAACGGAACCCCGCCGGTCGGGTCGATGGGCGACGACACCCCCGTCGCGCCGCTCGCCACGGTTCCACGATCGCTGTTCGGATTCGTGCGCCAGGGATTCGCGGAGGTCACCAACCCCGCGATCGACCCCCTGCGCGAACGCGCCACGATGTCGCTCGACACCCTGCTCGGGCCCCGCCCGCGACTGCTCGAGGAACGCGGCACCGGGCGCATCGCGCTGCGGCTGCGCTCACCCGTGCTCACGACCGGCGGACTCGAGCGGCTGCGCACCACAGCAGGCGAGCACGACCTGCACGTGCACGAGCTCTCCACGCTCGTGCCACGCTCGGCAACCACGGGCGACGACGACGGCGCCTCCATCGCCGCTGCGGTGGCTGCGCTCTGCAGCGAGGCCGAGACCGCCGTTCGCGGCGGTGCGGACGTGCTCGTGCTCGGCGATCGCTCGAGCGACGTCGATCGCGCACCGCTGCCGATGCTGCTTGCCGCGAGCGCCGTGCACCAGCACCTCGTCGACACCGAGCTGCGCACGCGTACCGGCCTGGTCTGCGACAGCGGCGAGGTGCGCGACTCGCACTGCCTTGCCGCGCTCGTGGGGCACGGCGTGGATGCCGTGTGCCCGTACCTGCTGCTGGAGACCGCCGCCGACCTGGCCGGCGGCGCTCGCCCGAAGGTGGATGGCGGATCGCGCGTCGCGCGGTCGCGGGTGGTCGCGGCGCTCGAGGCGGGGCTTCGCACCGCGATGAGCCGGATGGGCATCAGCACGCTCGACGGCTATCGCGGCGCGCAGGTGTTCGAGGCCGTCGGGCTCGATCCGGCGCTCGGCACGCACCTGCGCGGCACGCTGCAGCGCCCCGGTTCCATCGGGTTCGGCTGGGTCGCCGCACGCCTGCGCGAGCAGCTCGACGAGGCGGCGAAGCTCGAGGACGTGCGCCTGGCGAGTCCCGGCTTCTACAAGTTCAAGCGCGACGGCGAGCAGCACGGGTTCTCGCCGGCGGTGGTGGCGGCGCTCCAGCACGCGGTGGGTGTCGACGACGTGCTCGGCGACGGATTCGCCGAGGCGCAGCGGCGATGGCACGACTACGTCGCGGCGGTGCGCGATCGACCCCCGATCGACCTGCGCGACCTGCTCGCGATCGAGCCCGGCCGCGACCCGGTACCGCTCGCGGAGGTCGAGTCGGCGCGCTCGATCGTCCGTCGCTTCTCGACCGGCGCGATGAGCCACGGCTCGCTTGCGAGCGAGGCGCACGAGACGCTCGCGCTCGGCACGCACCTGGTCGGCGCGTCGTCCAACTCGGGCGAGGGCGGCGAGGACCGCACGCGGTTCGGCACCGACCGCAGCAGCGACACCAAGCAGGTGGCGAGCGGTCGGTTCGGCGTGACCCCGGCGTACCTGCGCAGCGCGCGCGAGCTGCAGATCAAGATCGCGCAGGGCTCCAAGCCCGGCGAGGGCGGGCACCTGCCCGGCCACAAGGTGACCGACGAGATCGCGCGCATCCGGCACACGCAGCCGGGGGTGTCGCTGATCTCGCCGCCGCCGCACCACGACATCTACTCGATCGAGGACCTCGCACAGCTCGTGCACGACCTGGCGAGCATCTGCCCCGCGGCGGCGTGCAGCGTGAAGCTCGTGAGCCAGGCAGGCGTGGGCACGATCGCGGCTGGCGTCGCCAAGGCCCGCGCCGACGTGGTGGTGATCAGCGGCGCGAGCGGCGGCACGGGCGCGTCGCCGCTCGCATCGATCAAGCACGCCGGGATGCCGTGGGAGTGGGGGCTCGCAGAGACGCAGCAGGTGCTCGTCGCCAACCGACTGCGTGGGCGCATCCGCGTGCGCGTCGACGGCGGCCTGCGCACCGGACGCGACGTGCTCGTCGCGGCGCTGCTCGGCGCGGACGAGTTCAGCTTCGGCACTGCCGCGCTGATCGCAGAAGGGTGCACGATGGCGCGCACCTGCCACAACGACAAGTGCCCCGTCGGCATCGCCACCCAGCGCCAGGAGCTGCGCGAGCTGTTCCCCGGCCGACCCGACCAGGTCGGTGCGTTCCTGCTGCTCGTGGCGGAGGAGCTGCGCGGCCTGCTCGCCGCGGTCGGTGCGCGCACGCTCGACGAGGTGATCGGTCGCGTCGACCTGCTGCGCGCGCGGCGCGCCGGCGCGAGCGCAGTGGATCTCGACGCGCTGCTCGCCACGCCCGACGTCCCCGCCGACTGGCCGCGCCGCT
>JAGQUL010000006.1:3330-12891 GCA_020438525.1 Thermoleophilia bacterium
GTCGGTGCGCGCGTGAGCGGCGACATCGCCGAGCGCCTCGACCCGACCGGCCTCGACGGCCTGCGAGCGCACGTGCGGCTCGACGGCTCGGCCGGGCAGTCCTTCGCCGCGTTCGCGATCCGCGGGCTGCGCCTCGAGCTCGTTGGCGAGGCGAACGACGCCGTGGGCAAGGGACTCGCCGGCGCGCACGTGGATCTGCGCTTTCGCGACGGATCACCGATGGCCGACGACCCCGCCGCCAACGCGATCGCCGGCAATGCATGCCTGTACGGCGCCACGGCCGGCCTGCTGCTCGTGGGCGGCATGGCAGGCGAGCGCTTCGCGGTGCGCAACAGCGGCGCGGATGCCGTGGCCGAGGCGGCCGGCGACCACCTGTGCGAGTACATGACCGGCGGCACCGTGGTGGTGCTCGGTCCGGTCGGCCGCAACGTGGCCTCGGGCATGACCGGGGGCACCCTCTGGGTGCTCGACGACGGGTCGCTCGACGCGCGTCTGGCCGACACCGCCACCGTGATCGAGCCGAGCGAGGAGCAGCTCGAGCACCTGCGTCGCCTGCTCGCACTGCACGCGGGCCGCACCGGCAGCGTTCGCGCGGCGCAGCTGCTCGAGTCCGGCGACGAACTCGATGGAGCGACGCTCCGCTGCATCACTGCGGCCGAGCAGGCCGCCGCCGTGCGCGCAGCCGCACCGCCCGTGCCTGCCTGATCGCCGAACGGGTACGAGCGACTGCATGACCTCCCGCGAACCCCTGCAGCTCTGGACGATCGGCTACGAAGGCGCCGCCGTGCACGGCGTCGTGGCCGCCCTGGCGGACGCCGGCATCGAGCGGCTCGTGGACGTGCGCATCCGCGCGCAGAGCCGCAAGCCGGGCCTGTCCAAATCGTCGCTCGCCGCCGAGCTCGCGCAGGCGGGGATCGAGTACGAGCACCTGCGCGACCTGGGCACGCCGCTCGAGATCCGTGCCGAGTTCCGGGCCGGCAACCTCGACGATGGCCGACGACGGTACCGCGAGTACCTGCAGACCGACGACGCCGCGATCGCCGCCCTCGACACCCTTGCGCGCCGCGCCGCGGAGCAGCCCACGGCGATCATCTGCTTCGAGCGTGACGAGCGAACGTGCCACCGGCTCGTGGTGTGCGAGGAGCTCGAGCGCGAGTTCGCGCTCGACGTGACGCACCTGCACCCGGCGTGATGCAGTGTCAGTGTCGTGTGGCGTGTCGGCGCGTGCGCTGCTTCATCACGCGGCGCTGAACGAACTCGCAGTCGCGCGCGACGTAGTCGAAGCGGTCGGCGATCACGCGATCGCGCGCGCCCGGGCCGCACCGGATGATGTCGCGCTCGCCGTCGAGCGCGCCGATCAGGTCGTTGCCCGACGCGCCGATGATCGTGTCGCGCCCGGGTCCCGCAAGCAGCGTGTCGGGACCGGTGCCGCCGTTGAGCACGTCGTCGCCGGGCCCACCTTCAAGTCGATCGACACCCTGCTGGCCCGCCATGAAGTCGTTGCCGCTGCCGCCGATGATGCGGTCGTTGCCGGGACCGCCGAACAGCCGGTCGTTGCCACTGCCGCCGCCGAGCACGTCGTCGCCGCCGTTGCCGCGGATGGTGTCGTTGCCGGCACCGCCGCCCAGCAGCTCGGCCGCGCGCCCGCCGATCAGCGTGTCGTTCTTTCGGCCGCCCTTGATGATCGGCTGCACGATCGTGCGCACCGGCTCGGTCGTCTCGATGTTGCCCACGTTGTCGCGCACGATCAGCCGCCACAGGTGACACGTTCCCAGGCCCACGCCCGCATCGAGCGACGCGTTCTCGACGCCCTCCTCGATCGTGACGAACGAGTCGAAGTCGCCGCAGCCGCTCGCGTGCACCACGGCGCTCGATCGCTGCAGCGACCATCCGCGCACGCCCGACTGCGTGTCGGTGCCCATGCTGATCACGAGCGGCACGCGGCCGGTCGTCTGTCGCGTTGGAGCGGTGATCGTCGCGCCTGTCGGCGGCGCTGCGTCGGGCGCGATGTCGACCGATGCGGTGGACGAGCTGCCGGCCGAGTTGGTGGCGATCACAGGGATCGCCTGCGCCGGCGCTCCCGCAGCCCACGACACGATGCCCTCGAACGAGCCGCCGGTCCGGGAGCTCGACACGGCGGAGAGGCCGTAGCCGAGCGAGCCGAGCACGATGTCGGAGATGCCCGACTGCGCATCGCCTGCCGAGGTTCGTACCGCGAACGCGCCCGTCGTCGCCGGGTTGAACCACGCGGTCGATCCGTCCCAGTGCTGGGCACCGGCGTTCGCGGCGGGCAGCACCGAGAACGGCGTGAACGACGGCGGCGTGGAGTCGACGTACACGAACGCGTATGTGTGCGTCGACACGTCATCCAGCGTAGCGGTGTTGCCGGCCACGTCGGTCACTTCGACTCGATACCGGTAGCAGTTGCCGGATGCCACGGTGGTATCCACGAACGGGCTCGTGGCGGGGTTGCTGGCCACCGCGCCGTAGTTTGTGTCGAACGTCCCGCAGCTCGTTCCGTCGTGTGAAGCAATCGTTCGTTTGAGCACCCACGTGTCGATGCCGCTGCCGCCGATCTCGTCGGTGCCCTTGTCGAACGTGATCTCAACTCCGCCGCTCACCTTTGCGGTCGAGATCGCCAGGCCCGTCGGCGGGGTCGTGTCGGCGGCTTGCGCGGCCGGCGCGAACGCAGCGAGCGCTGCGAGCGACGCGATGACGACGATGATGTGTCGCAGGTGCGGCACGTGATGCTTTCGGGTCGATCTGGGACGTTCGCGGGCGCGCTCTTGCGGCAGGTATTCCCTGCACGCGGATCTTCCGCACCCGTTGCATGCGTCGGCAGCCCCGCGCGGTGACGCAAGCAGAACATCGAACTACCTGCTCATCGTGCAGGTTTTCGGGCATGATGTGCCCATGGCGTGGGATCAGGATGTCGTAGCAAGCACGTGGCAGGTGGGCGACCAGCTGCCGTCGCACAACGACGACTGCGCCGTGTGCGGAACCGACAGCAGCTGGACACCGCTCACCACCGCATGGACGGTCCGGCCCGACGATCGCGTCGGCGCAGCGCTTCGCTTCGACGAGCGCCATCAGGGCGCGCCGGCATATGCGCACGGTGGTGCGGTCGCCGCGGTGCTCGACGACGCGATGGGCTACGTCAGCTTCCTCGTGCAGCGGATCTTCGTCACCGCGCACCTCGAGGTCGACTACGCGCGCCCGGTGCTGCTCGGGCACGACTACGAGGCCGTCGCTTGGTGCGATCGCATCGAGGGTCGCAAGCTGTACTTGGCCGCCGAGCTTCGCGATTCCGGCGACGCAATTGCGCGTGCGAGCGGGCTTTTCATCGCGGTGGACATCGAGCACTTCCGCCCCTGATCGGCCCCCTTCGCGACACGATGGCCGCACCTCGGCGCACGTGATCGCGTACCCTGACCTGCATCACTTTCGCGCGCGCGGGAACAACCCGCGAACACGGGCACGCCACCGGCGTCGCCCCGCACCCCAGCCATGCTGCGCACCCTGACCATCCTCTCGCTCCTCGCCATCGTCGCCGCCGCGGCGATCGAGGTCGTGTCGCGAGCCGGAAACGACACCGTCGAGCCGACCGCGTCGAAGCTCACGCAGGACCAGCGCGACGACCTCGCGGAGCTGTCGGTACCGAAGTCGGACGGCAGCGACTCGGCGAGCAGCTCGTCGTCGTCCTCGACGACCGGGGCGTCCTCGACCGCGAACGCGGCGACGGACGTGGATCGCGATCCACGCACCGACACCCGCGCACCACAGCCGCTCGAGCCGGTGGCGACGACGACCTCCGCCACGGGCGCGTCGAGCTCGCGCTCGTCGACCGGCGCCGCTCGCCCGGCGACTGCCGCGAGCACCTCGACCACGACGACAGGACCGGCGGTGCCGCGATCGACGACGATGCTGGTGATCGGCGATTCGCTCACCGTCGGCACCGACCCGTACCTGCGCACGGAGCTCAAGAGCTGGGACCTCACGATCGACTCGGCGGTGGGCCGACACCTCGCGACGGGGATGGACCTCTACGACGCGGCGAAGGCGAAGGGCCTGCCCGACACGGTCGCGCTCGGGCTGCTCACCAACGATGCCGGCTCGTCGCTCGCCGGGTTCCAGGCCGACGTGCGCCGCACGATCACCGATGCGCGCGCCCGCAGGGGCCGCGTGATCTGGGCGACCGTGCACGACGGCAAGCAGAGCTTCACCGATGCCAACTCGTGGCTGCGTAAGGTTGCTCGCCAGAACGCCGACGTGATGCGCCTGGTCGACTGGGACGCGCTCGTCACGAAGCATCCCGACTACCTCGCCGGCGATCACGTGCACGGCACCGCCGCAGCGTATGCAGCCCGCGCGAAGCTGTACGCGCGCGCGGCGCGCGACGAGCACGCGCCCGTGATCCTCGTCTGATCGCGCAATCGTCGAAGCGATCGCTTTCGATCGTGGCCGTTTCACGCAGACCTGCTTTCGAACCAGAGGCGTGACTCAAGCGGTCGTTGCGGGTGCCGGGAATAGGCCGCATGAATCGATCACATGCAGCCCGTGTCGCGCTTGCGGCGACCCTCGCGGCACTCCCGACCATCGCCACGACGCCGGCCAGCGCCGACGCCTCGCCACGCCGCGTCACGACGACGATCAAGGAACGCACCAACGCCGTGCGCGTCGCACTGCGCAAGGTCGGCGCGCCCTACCGCTGGGGCGCCACCGGCCCGAGCTCGTTCGACTGCTCGGGGCTGGTCGTCTACTCCTACCAGCGGGCCGGCCATGCCCTTCGTGGGCGCACCAGCCAGCAGCTCTATGCACACGGTGTGCGCATCCGCCGGTCGAAGCTCCGCCGCGGCGACCTCGTCTACACGTGGGACCGCGGGCGCGGGCACGTCGGGATGTACGTCGGTCGCGGTCGATACGTGCACGCCCCGGGTGCGGGCAGGCACGTGAAGGTTGCGCCGCTGCCGGGCGGGCGCGCGTTCGTCGGCGCCGTGCGCCCCTGACGCAGCTGCGGTCGCGGCCGCGTTCGCCGGGCCGGTTCACCCGACGAGGAAGTCGAACATGCCCTGCGGTCGGTGGGCGCGGTCGTAGCGTGCGGCGGCTGCGTCGTCGAGCGCCTTGAGCATCGCGTCGCCGGGGCTGTTGCCGGCAGCTGCGGATCGCAGCTGGGCGAGCTTCCATGGATCCTCGCCGCCGGTCGGGTCCGCCGCTGCGTCGTCGACGCTCGACGTGGGCAGCGCGGTGCTCGTCGTCGGCAGCGTCAGTCCGAGCCGGCTGGCGCGGGCACGGAAGCCTTCCTCGAGCAGGTCGGCGAACGACTGGCCCGGGGCGCGCGGCGGAACGTCGATGCGCGGCGCGAGCATCGCGGACGGATCGAACCCGAGCGTTGCTGCGATGTCGACCAGTCCGCTCACTGCGTCACCCTCCGTTGCCCACCACCTGGTGTGCATCGACCGCTCGGCCCGGGCGTCGCAGCTGCGCTGCGCATGCTGCCATGGCTGCAGACGCGGATCGCGCCCGACGGCGGCTCGCCGACTGCCGCATCCATCCGTGTCGCTCGCGTACCATCGGCCTTCGAACGAACACCGTCGGAGGATCCCATGCGTCTGTCGCCCGTCATCGCCGCAGCTCCAGCAGTCCCGACCGCACCCGCCGCACCCGCCGCGCCGGTCGCGAACCTCGACCAGCAGGCGTCCGCCGACTGGCGCTACCCGCTCGACGACGGCGACAGCTGGGTGCTGCGCGTGTTTCCGCCGCACCACACCGAGTACGCCGGCGGCAACTACAAGCAGGTGCCCGAGGGCGGTCGCGTCGAGTACGCCGGCGGCAACTACCGGGTCGTGCCGGCAGGTGGCGCCGTGGAGTACGCGGGCGGCAACTACCGCGTCGTGCCGGCAGGTGGATCGGTCGAGTACGCCGGTGGCAACTACCACGTCGTGCCGGCAAGTGGCAGCGTCGAGTACGCGGGCGGCAACTACCGCGTCGTGCCCGCGGGAGGGCGCGTCGAGTACGCCGGTGGCAAGTACCGCGTCGTGCCGGCGGGCGGCTCGGTGGAGTACGCGGGCGGCAACTACCGCGTGATGATGCCGGCCAGCACCGACTGGTTCACGCGCTTCATCGTCGATCCGCAGAACCAGGACTGACGCGATGCAGCTCGCATCCACCAGCACGCACGCCGTCGCCCGACCAGAGCTGCCGCCGCTGCCCGAGGGCGCGCCGGCGATCCCGCCCGCCGAGGACTGGATCCGGACCGCCCTGCTGCGCGGCGACTTCATCGCCGACCAGCCGCCCACCAAGGACGTGCTGGTCATGGCAGGCAAGACATCGCTGCGCGACAGCCGCGACGTGCGCGCACAGCTCACGGACTTCCGCGCGCTCGCCAAGGGCGCGCCCGACAGCCCGCAGGCGTTCGCAGACGCGCTGCGCGCGGCGCAGCAGATGTCGCACACCGTGAACGAGTGGAACACGTGGATTCGCGATCCGCTGGTCGCGGTGCTGCGCGGACGCGACCGCTTCCTGTGGGGCGTGGTGGTGCGTCAGGGCGATGGCAGCGAGCCGATCGCGAGCGACAGCTCGCGGGTGCCGGTGCTCGAGACCACGAGCATCAGCCAGTGGCGGCCCACGGCGTGGGCCGAAGACGTGGTCGCGGTGGTGTCGGACGACCACTTCATCGACCTGCGCCTGGACGTCAACGGCAACCCCGTCGGCGACGGGTCGCTCGAGCCGATCCCGGCCGCCGCACCGCCCGCGATCGCTCGGTAGGCGCGACGAACCAGGACCCGCCGCGACTTGTCCGGACAGACAACAAGGCTGGTTCGATTCGGCGCAAGGTGCTCGGCACGCCGAATCGATACTGGTCGCTCGGCGATCTGGATGATCCCTCGGCAGCCGAGCTTCGCGAGCTCTCCCGGCTCGTCAAGACCGGGGAGCTGGTTCGCGTTCGCCGAGGCCTGTATTGGCGGGCGAGCATGACGCCTCTTGGGATGTCCCCTCCCCCCGAGAGCACCGCGGATCGGGCGATCGTCGGCGACATCGGGAGCGGACCGTCGGGGGGAAGTGCTGCGTCGGAACTCGGGCTGTCGACTCAGGTCCCAGCCATCATGACCGTCGCCACACCTCGGCGCACAACCCGACCGAACGGAGTCGCGGTCGAGTTTGTCTCGCGACCCGCTCGAACCGGTCGACTCATCTCGAGGCTGCGTGCGTCTGACGTTGCGCTGCTCGAAGTCCTGGAATCGTGGAACGAGACGGTCGACGCCAGCCCTGCGAACGCCATCTCCAGAATTCGCGAACTGGTATCGAGCGGCACCATCGACCTTGAGCGCGTCGTCCGCGCATCCGCCACGGAACCAGCGACGGTTCGCGCTCGCCTCAAGGCACTTCTCGAAGCACTCGACGAAACGACGTTGGCGAACCGCGTGACGCGAGCGCGATCCCCAAGCGTGTCGTCGGCCGCGGAACGCATCTTCAGGAACGCGGCATGACACCTGTTTCCAGCGGGTTTCCGTAAGCCTTCTGTCGGATCTGAACCGACGACCCCTTCCTTACCGTCACCTGTCCGTGTCCGGACCTGTCCGGACCTTCGAACCCGCGCGCGTTGCCCCGTTGCCCCGCTGGTGGTTGCCCCGCCACCTCGTCGACGAGTCACGCCCACCCGGATCAGAACAACTTGGTCGGCGATTCGATGCGTCGATAGCGGCGCAGCTTCGATCGCGGCGGCGCGGTTGCGGCAATCAGTCCGCGGCGCTCAAGCTCGTTGAGCCACTTGATGACGGTCGGTCGCTTGAACCCAGTCGCTAGCTCGATGTCGGCGCGGGTCGTTTCGCCGTGGATCGCCGCGAGAACCCTGCTCGCGGCGTCGGGCAACGACTCAGACCCCGCCGAGCGGCCGATTCGCTCGGCAATCCGATAGCGCATCCATCGACCGCACCCCTCGGTGACGGCGAAGCCTTCGTCGACGAGCTGTCGCAGGTGCGCTGTCGCGACTCGTGAATCGATTCCGCTCGAACGGCGATACGACTCGTTCGTCAGCATGGTGCCGCGCCGCAGCATGACGAGCGCCGCACGCTGATCGCTGGCCAAGTGGTCCGCATCGATCGCACCGAGCCAATCGATCGCGTCCTGATCAAGCAAGGTCGCATTGCGAAACCGGACCGTGAAGTGGGAGATGTGGTCCTCGAACTCAGGGGGAGCGAGTCCCGCACTCCTCAGCGCTGCCGTCATCGTCCTGATGCCCGACGCGCGGTTCTCGATCACGAGGCGACCGTCGGCCGCCTTGGTGTCCTCCAGGAGGCGTACCAAGTTGGCATTGCGCGAGCTGCTGATGCCGTTCTCGCCGAGCGTGTCGACCGAAACACCGCCGTGCAGCCCGCCAGGGTTCGTGATCTCGAGTCGATCGGGATAGATCTCGATCGCGACTTGTGTCCCGAGCGCGGAGGGACTCAGGTCGCGATGGACCAAGGCATTGGCGATGGCCTCGCGAAGCGCCTCGACGGGGTACTCCGGTCGCTCCGAACGGCCGCCGGTCGCATCGATCACCGCCTGCGACCTGAGCGTGCGAAGCAGCGCCTTCAGTGTGGTGAGCAGCAAGTCGGGTATCGGACCGTCGACGCGACGATTCTCCACGAACCGCACGCCGTCTACCGGGTCGCCCGAGACCGTCGGGTACGCGACGATCGAGACGTTGAGCTGCGGAAAGAACTGCTGGGGATAGGTGCCGAGCGCCAGGATTCCACCGACGGCTGGGCGCAACTCCCCCGCGTCATCGCGAACCAACACATTGGTGCGAGCCAGTGCGTCATCGGCGCTGCTCGTCCCGAACACGCGAGGATTTCGATCTCGAAGCCGATCGAGGTACGCGTCGACTCCCGCGCGGTCGAGATCGTCGACGGAAGCTACGTCGACGGGGGCGAGGTCCCACCGAGGCTGCCCGCGACTGGCCATGAGCGCCTGTACCTGCGCGCTGTTCAGTCGCACGTCTCGATCCCCGACGCGCCGAAAGGATCCGTTGAGTTGCCCGTCCCCCCGATGGAAGCACGGCTTCGCATCAGCGGGGACTTCCTCGACCCGGCACGCCACGACCATCGCGCCCGCGATGTCGTGCACTGTCACGACCGGTTCCAGCGGTGGTGTCATGTCGTCGCGAGCGATTTCGACGAGGCGACGCTGCATGGCTCCTGCGTCCACAACGCCTGTCGCCGTGAATCCTTTGCGCTCGTCGACCCCGAGCAGGATCACGCCGCCCCCTGACGAGTTCGCGAACGCGGATAGCGTGTCGCGAACTGATGACGGCATGCTTCCCCGAGCGGCCTTCGCCTCGACATGCTGCCCGTCGTCACCGCTTGCTTGCAGTGACTTGATCAGTCGCTGGATCTCTTCGTCCGTCATGCTTCCATCAGTCTACCGGACGCGCCTGATGCGTAGCATGATACGTGGCATGACGCCCAACGCCACTTGCCCCGTTGCCCCGGCCCCATGGCCGCCGACTGCCCCCGAAAACGAGAAAACCCGCCGTTTCCAGCGGGTTTTTCGAGAGCCCTCTGTCGGATTTGAACCGAC
>JAGQUL010000239.1 GCA_020438525.1 Thermoleophilia bacterium
GCGCCTCCTGCAGCAGAAGGGCGTCAACTTCGACGAGATCGACGTCTCGCTGGCGCACGGGCGGCGGCAGGAGATGGTGGAGCGGGCCGGGGGACGGAGCACGGTCCCGCAGATCTTCATCGACGGCCAGGGAATCGGCGGGTTCGACGACCTGGCTGCGCTGGATCGCGACGGCAAGCTCGACCCGCTGCTCGGGCTGGGCTGACTTTCGCGATCGGCGCAGGCGGGTATGTCCTCGCCATGATCCAGCTCGCACACGTCGCCACCGGGGCCCTCGCGGGGCGAGGACGACGCGGCGTGCTCGATGCGCTGATCGCGGGCGCGGCCGCGCACGGGACGATGGACCTGATCCCGCACGGCGAGGTGCACGACGACGCGTTCGAGGCGGCGACGGCGATCGCCGGCGTGCTCGCGATCGCTGCACGACATGGCGTGGCGTCACCGGTCACGTGGGGTGCGATCGGTGGGGTGCTGCCCGACCTCGAGCACGTGCTGCCGCGCCGGATCCGCCCGTCGCGGGCGGTCTTTCCGACGCACCGCTGGGGCATCCTGCACGGCTGGGAGACCAAGCCGCTCGCGATTCCTGCCTGGCTGCAGGCGACGCTCGGCGGGATGGTGATCGGCGCGGTGGCGCTGGCCGGCGCGCGATCATCGCGCCGCGGCGATGCCGCCGACGCGTGATCGCTGCGCGCGCCGTGGATCCTCAATGGCTGGACGAGAACGTGCCGACCACGCGGTTGGGGAGCGCGCGGTAGCGCTTGATCACGTTCATCTTCACGTTGCCCGACTGGAAGCGCAGGTAGTACTTGGTGCGCGAGGTGAGGTCGATCGACGCTCCGCTGAACGGACCTCGGTCGATGACCCGCACGGCGATGCTGCGGCCTCGGTAGCTGAGGTGCACGAGCGTGCCGCAGGGCAGCGTGCGGTGCGCGATGCCGAAGGTCTGCGGCGTGAGCTTTCCGCCACATGCGGTGCCGTGGCCGAAGAATCCGGGCCCGTACCAGGTCGCGAGCTGGTTGCCGAGCCGCTGCACGCGGGTGGGGATGATCTTGCGATCGAGGTCGGGCGCCCAGCTTGCGCGGCCGCGAGCGGGACGAGCGTCTGCGAGCGCCGGGATGGCGGCGAGCAGGATCAGCGTGACGACGAGCAGCGTCGCGGCGCGTGTGGCGGCGCGGCGGCTGCGGGTCGAGTTCGTATGTCGTGCGGTATGTGCGTTCATGGTGGGTCCCCCATGGTCGTGGTGGCGGTGTCCGGCAACGGCGTGCGGTCAGGACGCACGCTCGAGCGCAGCGGGGCACAAGGGACGCGGCATGGCAACGCTGCGCCACGGACCATGGTCCGGCAGTGCAGATGACATGCACGCGCCCTGCGTGCGGGTGGCACACCCGGATCGGTCGGGCCGTGCCACGCGCCGTGTGCGCGGGGTCGGTGCCGTGATCGTGAGCGTCGCTGCCGGCTGCTGCGTGCAGTGGCGACGACGAGGGCGGGCCATGCGGCACCTGGCGGGCGGGATGGCCACGGCCGGTGCCGGACTGTTGGGGATCATGGTCGAGGCGAGCGGCGCGTGGTGCTTCGTTGCACCGATGGTTGGGAGGCGCTGCGGCTAGGTGACCGAGGAGGTCGTCCTGGACCGGATCCTTCTATGTCCGTCGCCCTCAGTATCGAGCACATCCGACGCGACGTGACAACTCGCGTCTCGATTAGACGGCGCGGCAGCCGTGAAATCCGGACGCAGCAGATTTCGGCATGTTTCGCGGAGCCATGCGGGATTCGCTGCGAAAACGACCTGCTTATTTGCAGGTAGTTTGCAATACACACCGCTTGCTAGTGCTTCACGTTTCGATAGATATTCCGGGTCCAGCTGCAGCCCAGATCGATCATCGAGCGGGTTGGCAACGCGGGCACCACGACGTCGAGCGACCTGCGATCCGGGTGCCTCGCATCGTCGTGCCGCACTGCAGGCAGGGGAGCCCGGCGCGGCCGTAGGCGACGAAGCGCTCGCGCATCGAGCCGACCTCTCCCTCGACTCCTCGATAGTCGCGAAGGGTCGAGCCGCCGACGTCGATCGCCTCCTCCAGCCGCGACCGGATCGCGGCGTGCAGGCGCGTCGCTGCGGGGCGCGTGATGCGGTCGGCGGGACGATCGGGGCGCACGCCAGCGAGCAGGCAGGCCTCGTCGACGTAGATGTTGCCGAGCCCCGCGACCACCTTCTGGTCGAGCAGCACCGCCTTGAGCGGCGCGTGCCGTCGACGCAGCGCTGCATGCAGGTCGGCGGCGGTCCATGCCGGGTCGAGCGGCTCCGGTCCGAGGCGTGCGTCGAGGTATGCACGAGCGTCGTGCGTGGCGAACAGCTCGAGCGTTCCGAACCTGCGCGGATCGTTGTAGACCACCGGGCCGTCGAGCCCCTCGACGTGGTACCGCAGTCGCACGTGGGTCG
Source organism: Thermoleophilia bacterium (assembly GCA_020438525.1). The sequence goes on from JAGQUL010000239.1 coordinate 2,438, forward strand.
GGGTCGGTTGGCGCGGCGATGCGAACGAGCCGGTCATGCGCAGGTGGTGGATCGCGACCAGGTCGACGTCGTCGAACTCCAGGAGCAGGTACTTGCCGCGTCGACCGACGGACCCGACCGTGTGCCCGGCGAGTCGCTGCTCCACGTCGCGAGGCGCGTACGGTCGAACGAGGCGCTCGTCGAGCACCTCGACTCCCGTGATGCGTCGGCCTTCAAACAGGGGCGCGAGGCCGCGGCGGACGGTCTCGACCTCGGGCAGCTCCGGCATCGCAGCTCAGCCGCGTCGCTCGATGATCACCGATTCGGCCGCAGGCCTCGGCACCACACCCGGGTCGATCTTCGTGCGTGCGAGGATCGTGTCGGCCGCGGTCCGGGCCGCTGTCTCGTCTCGCGCGTGCACCACCAGGAGCGTCTGCCCCTCCTCCACGTGCTCGCCGACCGTCGCGCCGAGCACCACGCCTACTGCGTGGTCGATCGCATCGTCCTTCGTGCGCCGACCGGCGCCGAGCGACATCGCGGCAAGCCCAACGGTGAGCGCGTCCACCTCGACGACGGTTCCGGTCGCCGGCGCGTGCACTGCCAGCTGCACCGGTGCCTGTTCGAGCGGTGCATCCGGATCGCCGCCCTGGGCGCGGATCCACTGCTGCCAGCGCTCGTACGCAGCGCCCGACTCGATCGCGTGCTCGGCCCGTCGGCGACCTTCGGTCTCGTCGATCTCGAGGTCGGAGAGCGACAGCAGCAGCGATGCGGCGGTGAGTACCAGCTCGCGCAGGTCGTCGGGTCCGTCGCCGCGGAGCACGTCCACGACCTCGGCGATCTCGAGCGCGTTGCCGACCGCTCGCCCGAGCGGCCGCGACATCTCCGTGACGAGCACGCGAACGTCGCGCCCGTCGCCGCGACCGATTGCGATCATCTCGTCGGCGAGCTGGCGTGCGTGCTGCAGGTCCTTCATGAAGGCGCCGGTTCCGACCTTCACGTCGAGCACGATCGCGTCGGCGCCCGCCGCGAGCTTCTTGGACATGATCGATGCGGCGATCAGCGGAATGCTCTCGACCGTTCCGGTGACGTCGCGCAGCGCGTAGAGCTGCTTGTCGGCGGGGACGAGGTCGCCGGTCTGGCCGGCGATCGCCACGCCGATGTCGCGGACCTGGTCGATGAATCGCTGCTCGTCGAGCTCGATCGTGAGGCCCGGGATCGACTCCAGCTTGTCGAGCGTGCCGCCGGTGTGGCCGAGCCCGCGACCGCTCATCTTGCCGAGCGGCACGCCGCAGGCGGCGACGATCGGAGCGAGCGCGAGGCTGGTCTTGTCGCCCACGCCACCGGTCGAGTGCTTGTCGACGATGCGTCGACCGCCGAGGTCCTCGCCGGGGTGCAGCACGTCGCCGGACGAGACCATCGCCTGGGTGAGGCGAAGGGTCTCGCGCTCGGTCATGCCGCGCCACACGATCGCCATCAGCAGGGCGCTGGCCTGGTAGTCGGGGATCGAGCCGTCGACGTAGCCGGCGATGAACGCGTCGATCTGCGCGTCCGACAGCTCGCCGCCGTCGCGCTTGGTGACGATCGCAGCGACCATGTCGAACGCGGCTCGGGCCGGTGCGGAGGTCGATGCGGCGTGGCTCATCGGGCCACCGCGCTCGAGTCGAGGAAGCTCACGCCGGGGACCTGCGACGGGGGCGTGACGCCGAGCCATGCGCAGACGCTGGCGCCGACGTCGGAGAAGAATCCTCGGTGGATGCCGGCAACCGGCGACTCGCCCACGACGTGCGCGACGAGCGGAACCAGCTCGCGGGTGTGGTCGCTGCCGCGGTAGGTCGGATCGCATCCGTGGTCGGCGGTGATGATCAGCAGGTCGCCGGGGCGCAGCTGCTCCTCGATCTCGGGCAGTCGCTCGTCGAACTCCTTGAGACACTGGTGGAAGCCCTGCGGGTCGCGGCGGTGTCCGAAGTTCATGTCGGTCTCGACGAGGTTGACGAACACCAGCCCTTCGTCGAGCTCCTTGAGCTTCTCGACGGTCACCGTGATGCCGTGCTGGTTGTCGTCGGTGTGGTTGTCCTGGTCGATGCCCTTGAGCGCGAAGATGTCGCCGATCTTGCCGACGCCGATCACCTTCATGCCGGCGTCCTGGATCGCGGTGAGGTGCGACGGGCCGGGTGGCTCGAGCGAGAAGTCGCGGCGGTTGCCCGTTCGTGTGAAGCTGCCTGCCTCGCCCACGAACGGGCGCGCGATCACGCGGCTGACCGCGTGCTCGCCGACGAGCAGCTCGCGCGCGGTCTCGCAGATCTCGTAGAGCTCCTCGAGCGGAACGACGTCCTCGTGCGCGGCGATCTGGAACACCGAGTCGGCGCTCGTGTAGACGATCAGGTCGCCGGACTCGACGTGTTCTGCTCCGAGCTCGTCGATGATCGCGGTGCCGGATGCGACCTTGTTGCCGATCACCCCGCGCCCGACGCGCCGGATGAAGGCGCTCAGCAGCTCCTGGGGGAAACCTTCGGGATAGGTCGGCGGCGGCGTGGTGGTGAGCACGCCGACGAGCTCCCAGTGACCGGTTGTGGTGTCCTTGCCGGCGCTGCGCTCCTCGAGCACGCCGGTGATCGATACCTCCGCCAGCGGCGGCGGGCACCCCTCGAGGGGCCGGGTGGATCCGAGGCCGAGCCGCTGGAGGTTGGGCAGCTCGAAGCCGCCGACCGCTTCGGCACAGTGGCCGAGCGTGTCGGCACCGGGGTCGCCGAACGCCTCGGAGTCGGGTGCTTCGCCCGCGCCACAGGCGTCGAGCACGATGATGCATGCGCGTCGTGGGGTCGTCATGACCTGCATCCTACGCGCGCGCAACGCGGCGCGCATGCGCGCGCGATCGGCAATCGCGTCGATTCAGTTGCAGTTTCCTGTTGACGCATCGTCGATCTCGTCGCATAACGGATACAAGGCCGTCTCACACGTGGTGTGGTGCGGCGGCCCCGGAGCTACGGACGGACCGGATGCGGACTACGCCGTCTTGACGCTCCTCAACGGGACTCACAAGAGGGGACATCGGACATGACGAGCACTGGTACGACGACGCCGCCGGCACCGGGAACGAGCGGAGGCGGAGGCCTTCCGCCCGCACTGCCCGGGGATCTCGGCACGGCCGATACCACCGGTTCGACCACGACTGGTTCGACCACGACCGGATCGACGACGACGGTTCCCACTGCAGGCACCACCACGTCGTACGATCCGGCTGCGACCACCACCGGTGGTGGCTACAAGACGATTCCAGCGCCCGGCTGCGACATGCCGCCGTCGAAGGGCGGCAGCATGGTCGCCGGGGCGAAGGGTTCACCCATCCAGGGCGGCGGTCCGACCGACCTCTCCGGTCTGGCGCCTGTGCTCTCGTCGCTCACCGAGGTGATCACGCAGCTGACCAACGTGATCGGCTCGCTCAGCGGTGGTGCGGTCGCCGGTGCGAGCGGCGGCGGACCTGCCCAGAAGGGCGACGTTGCCGGTGCGAGCGGCGGCGGACCCGCCCAGAAGGGTGATGCGACCCAGGCCGGTGGCCCGGCGGTCCCCGCAAGCACGGTTGCAGGCGCCAACGGCGCCGGCGGTGCAGACGCTGCCGCCGGTGCGACCCAGGTGCAGGGTGGCGGCTCGACCGCTCCCGATGCGAACATGGCGGCGATCGCCACCGCGCTGCAGGGCCTGATCGAGGTGCTCACGAAGCTCATCGCGCTGCTCGGCGCCCAGAACGGTGCCGTGGCCGGCGCCGAGGGCGGCGGT
>JAGQUL010000240.1 GCA_020438525.1 Thermoleophilia bacterium
AGCCGCGCGCCGTCCTCGAGCCAGCCGCCGACGGTGCCGCCCTGCCAGCCGACGTACAGGATCCCGCCCAGGTAGCAGCCGAGCGCCACGAGCGCGAGGCCCGTCATGTCGCGACGCTGCTGCGGTGCGAGCAGCGGCTCGCGGGTCCGGCGCGCCGGCGCGCTGCGAGTGCTGCGCCTGGCTGCGGACGACGACCCCTTCTTCGCGCGAGATCCGGCAGCCTTCGAGGCAGGTCGCTTGCGCGATCCGCCGGAGTTGCCCGTTCCACGCTTCGTCGCCATCGGCGCACCACCACCCGTCTGCAGGTACCTTCCTCGCTGGGTGGTGGTTCGTCGTCGGGCCGGGGTTTCCTGCCGGGAACGGTCGGAGCCGCCTACCAGGCCGAGCACTTGGCGAAGTTGTCGCCGTAGCCGTGACACTCGGTGCCGTGGTTGTAGAAGAGCCATACCTTGGTGCCGTCGGGCGTGGTCCGGTAGATCTTGTACTCGACCTCCGTCGCAAGGTCGCCGGCGAGCGTTCCGTTCTGGTAGCTCACGCCGGGCGCTGCCTTGTCGGATGCCGCGATGCAGTCGAGCACCGACACCTTCCCGTCCGTGAGGCACCGCTTCATCGCGGTGCTCCACAAGGTGAGCACCTGCCCCGCGTACTTCACGTCCGGCGGGGCCTTCCCTGCGATCTCGTCCGGCGTCGGCTCCTGCTGCTTCTGCGGGAGCGTCGCATTCATCTCGTTCTCGAGCGCCGTGTCCTGCGGTGTCGCCACGTCACCGCCACCGGCGCTGCCCGCGTTGATCGGTGCCACGCCGTTGCCGTTCGGGGTTACAGGATCGGCGACCACCGCGCCATCCGGAGTTGCTGGCTGCGGCAGCTGGTCGGGCGTTGCCGGCTGTGCCTGTGGCGGCAGCGCCTGTTCGTTGCCCGCGCCCGAGTCGGCGACTCCGAGGTCGGCGGGATCGGATCGCATGGCCAGAAGCAGCACGAGTGCGATCATCGCGAAGACCCCGACTACCAGCAGCACTCGGGTACGGGCCGGCAGGCCGCGCAGGCGATGTAGGGCATCTTCGAGCATTCCCGAGCTGCATCGGCAGTCCTGAGGCACCGCTTGAATCGGGGAATTTCGCAGGGTGCGCGCACCTGCGGCCGGGTCGAAGCCCGGCCGCAGCGCCGAAGCAGGAGGCTAGAGCGACTTGGTCGACGTGACCGGCGCCACCTGGGTCACGCCCGGGATCGGCCACGCAGGATCGCCCACGTCATCGGGTCCGGGCTTCTTGTAGACCTCGACGATCACCGCGGGCACGACGTCCTGGATCTTGTCTTCCTTGTCGACCGGCTCGCTCGACGACTGGCACCAGCTGTCGTTCTTCACCTTGCGCCAGCGAATGTTCGGCCAGCCGTTCAGCCAGCTCGGCGAAACGCCGCTTGCGGAGCCGTACGTGCGCGGAGCGTGCACCGACGCACCTCCGGCCCACCAGTTGTGGTCGACCGACGGGTGGTCGATGATCCGGTCCCACGCACCGATCTCGAGGCCGAGCGACGGCTGACCGGCGATGAAGGTGTCGTAGAGCGGTCCACGCACGACGCGTCCACCGAGCTTGGCCTCGATGCAGTCGCCGAGCGAGTATGGCTTCGAGCCCTTGCAGGGATGGCCGATGCTGAAGCCGCCACAGGTGTTCGTGTACGAACGAGCCATGGTGAACGCGATCTCCTGACACTCGTTCCAGCGACCGTCCGGGTGGCGACCCTGCACCGACAGGTACGGGTTCTTCACGCCGAGGAAGTTCCGCCCGTTCCATACGGAGCGTGGACTCTCGGACCAGCCTGCATAGAACGGGTTGCCCCAGACTGTGGCGGTCTGCCGATTGCGACAGGAAACGTTGCCTTCGTTGGGGCCGTTGTGGACGCCGGCAGGTCCGATCGTCGGGTACGAGCCATTGGGCAACACGGGGACGGTGCCACAGTTCCAGCAGTCCACCTCCGGCTTGCAGGAGGCGGGGCTGCACTGCTTGTCGATGAGCTTGCAGCCCGCCGATCCCTTGACGCAGTCGAGCGCCTCGATCGGCGTCGAGTAGAACTCGATGCACATGCGTGCGTTCTTGGCGCCGTCGCGCTCACGGAAGTCGAGCCCGCGTCGGTACGCAGGAGTCACCAGCGGCGCAGGGTCCGTGATCGATCCGCTGAAGAGGCCCCAGTCCGCAGCGTTGCCGGTCGAGCAGGCGCCGATCTTGCTGACGCGAAGGTCCGAGGTCTCGCCGCCCACCTCGGACACTTCGAGCACGTAGCGCCCGCGGTACAGCCTCGAGCTCGAGTAGCCGAGCGGGTCGACCAGGCCGGTCGCGACACACTTCCACGTGTCGGACATGGGCGCCAGGCGCAGGCCCTTGCGCAGTGGCGCTCCGAGCGCTCCCCAGTTCAATGTGGCCTGGGTGACCTTCCAGCCGAAGCCGTAGTTGTCGGCGTTCGTGATTCGGCCACAGACCTCGAACTGCGATCCCGTCCGTGCCAGGTACACGGTCGCGTCCTGCACGTCGGACCCGTCGACGGTGATCGCCTTGGGCGACACCTTGAAGAGGACGTATCCGCCCGGAGCCGTGGCCGAGATCTGGTAGGTCCCGTCGGGCAGGACACCGTTGAAGGATGCGATCCCGTTGCTCGACGACGCGGTGAAGGTCGTTCCGCCACCCAGCGGAGTGAGCTTGACGACGACCCCGTTCATCGGCTGCGCTGGCTGGTCCTACGTGGCGGCGCCTGCGACACAGCGCCCGTTGGCCATGGCGCGGTCGGGCCGATCGAGCGCGCAGACGCTGATGCGTGCGCTGCCGCGGGTCTCCGTGTTGCTCCACCCCATGCGACCTTCGAGCGTGTAGGTGTCGGTCGCCTCGGCGGGCGTCAGCCCCGCGGTGGATCCCGGATCGAGCGTCACGCCGATCGTCACGTCGATGCGATCACGCGTGTTGAAGTCGGCATCGCCCTGCGCACCCGCGGCATTGTCGACCGATCGCGCGAGGCCGGTGCCGTCTGCAGGCTCGTCGACGGGCTTGAGGCTGGCGGTGATCCGATAGCTGCGCCCCTCGTCGTCGGTCAGGATCCACGCCCCGGAGGTCGGCCACGTGCAGGTCTGGTAGGCCACGGCGCTCGCCGAGTTGATCTTCGCCTGCTCCTGGTCGACCCAGATCTTGCCGCAGGCGGTCTGTGCGTCGACGTTGCCCTGCAGCTGCTCGTGCGCCTTCTTCGCGATCGCCGCCTTGTTCGCGGCGACGCGCTCGTGCTGCCCTGCCTTCTCGCCGCTCGTCACCGCAACGGCGAACCCCGTCACCACGACCGAGAGGATGACCACGGCAACGATGACCTCGATCAGGGTGAATCCCTGCTCGAGGCGTGACCTGACAGAACGTGTGGGGAGCGTGCTGGGCATGGGACGACCTTGCATGCATGGGCGCATGCGGAAGTGTTCACGTCTCCATCAGCATTACCTCGCCATAACATAAGACCAAATCTGCAAATAGATCTTATTCGCTGACCTGGTCGAACACGAGCAGCGGCTTGCCGTCGCGGGAACGGGCCCAGCCCGTGACCCGCACTGCGTTCGGGCTGCCGGCCGGTCGACAGATGTAGACGTGCCCGATCGTGCCGGTCCCCGGGCACGCGCCGCGCTGGATCACGACCGCGCCACCGAAGGGGCTCGCGAGCTTGGTCTTGAACCAGGCCCGCCCGGTCTTGGTGAAGAACCCCATGTCGGTCTCCTGGCTCTCCGAGCCGGGCAGCGCAGCGCCGCTGAAGTTGAGCTGGCGACGGACGTTGGTGCGCTGGGTGAAGTTGATGAGCGGGTCGTTGCCGCCGACGCGCGGAAACTCGTCGTTGAACGCGGACGCGGCAGCGAAGACCTGGCTCGTGACCGATCGCATCGCCTGCTGGCGCACGGTCGAGTCGCTGCCGCGCGTCGACAGCATGACGATCGACACGAGGATCGAGATGATGATCATCACGACGATCATCTCGACGAGGCTGAACCCGTCCTCGCGGGCGCGGGTGTCCACGCGCGCGATCACGTGTTGAACACCCTCGAGTCCACGAGGTGCCAGCTGCTCGGCGCCGGGAAGAACGGCGGCGGGTTCCAACCGAGCTCCGTGTCGAACTGATAGGTGCGGTTCGTGTATCCCTTCGCGCAGCTGCCGCGCACGTAGTTGAGGAACGGAACCTGGCGCGACGCGAACGTGCCGGCGAACACGAAGCTGCCGCCGACCGGGAGGCCCGCGCTCGGCGAGCACGGGTCGATGCCGCCCGCGGAGATCTCGGTACCTGACTGGTCGACGACGCCGGTGTCGCCGGCGACCTGCTGGAACGAGGGGCCGAGCGAGAACCCGGAACCGGCCGCGATCAGCGACGCCTTGCGGATCGTGAGGTTGCCGTTCGCGTACACGGTCGGGATGTACACGCCGCCCTCGGCCACGACTCCGAGCGCGGACTGGCTCGGACCGCTGCCGGAGCCGCCGATCGTTCCGGACGAGCCACCACCTGGGCTGGGCAGCAGGTAGATCGACGCCGACTCGCTGATCTGGGCGACGTTCCCGCTGCCCGGCAGGCGCACGGTCTGCGAGGCGATGTTCTGGGGTCGTCGCGCCATCACGGTCACGGGCGGGGAGTTGAGGGGACGGGTGCCGGTCAGGATGACGTCACCTTCGAACATCATCGCGCCGCCGCCGGTCTCCGGGCACTTCGTCGAATAACCGCCGTAGAACGTCGGAGCCTGGGAATCGTCGACCAGCGGATACGAGAGCGAGTCCTGACGCAGCGGGAATCGTGCGCGGCGGTACCGCACGCACGTCTGTGACACGTCGACGTAGAACATCGGCATCGTGCCGTTCGCAGCCGCCGGGAAGATGTTGCTGTACAGCACCCGGCACATCCGGAAGGGCGACGCACACGTACCTGATGGGTCTGCCTTGGCAATCCGGTTGAAGGCCGTGTACGTCGAGTTGAAGCTCACGGTCTTGCCGGAGACGTAGCACTTGTTGCCGTTCGGGCAGGATGCCGCGCCGCTCGTCGATTGAACTGCCGTGCCGGTCTTCGCGCGCGTCGCG
>JAGQUL010000241.1 GCA_020438525.1 Thermoleophilia bacterium
GGGTGGCGTCTCGCGGGTCGATGGGCGACGACGACCTAGCGCCAGGAGTAGCGATCGTCGTCGCCGCTGGTGTGTCCGTCGGTGCCGGCGGGCGTCGCCGCAGCCGGCGCGGCGGCGGAAGCGGCACCCCACGTGCCCGTGCTTCCACCTGCCGCGCCACGCTGTGGCTGCTCGGGCTGGTGCGCAGCCAGCCCCCAGCTGGCGTGCGTGCCCGGTGATGCGCCAGCCCCCACGGCCGGTGCATCGGTCTTGCTACCGCCCGTGGGCAGGACGACCCCAGCGGCCGTCGCGCTCACGGGAACCTCGTTCGTGCCGGCAGCGGCAGCGGCGCGCGCGGCCGCTGCGGCGGGATCGACCGGCACGGTAACTGCTCCCAGGTCGTGCACGCCGTCGGCGCCCGGCTCGAGCGACTGGCTCGCCGCCGCGGCATCGTTCGCATGCAGCGCCGCATGGCTCGCCTGCGCGGCCTGGTTGGCGTTCGCCATCTGCTGCTCGCGCAGCTGGAACACGTATGCGAGCACCTCCGCCACGGGGCGGTACAGCTCCTCGGGCACGATGTCGCCGATCTCGCACAGCTCGTAGAGCGCGCGCGCCAGCGGCTTGTTGCGCACGACCGGTACGCCGGCCTTGCCGGCCGCCTCGCGGATCGCGTCCGCGTCGTGCACCTCGCCCTTGGCGAGCACCCACGGCACGGGCGACACCTCGGCGTCGTACTTCAGGCAGATCGCGAGCTCGGTCGGGTTGACCACCACCACGTCGCCCTGCGGCACGTGCTCCTGCGACGTGTTCATCGCGATCTCCTGCGCCATCTGTCGGCGCTTGCCCTTCTGGTACGGGTCGCCTTCCGAGTTCTTGTACTCGTCCTTGACTTCCTTGTCGGTCATCTTGTGCTCGGTCTCGAAGTTCTTGCGCTGGAAGCCGTAGTCGATCAGTGCGATCACGACGTAGAGGATGATCACGAAGATGAAGAGCTTCTTGATGATGCTCGCGCCGAGCGTCATCAGCGCGAGCGCGCACTGCTGGCTGCCTTCGCAGCCGGACGTGACATCGATCGCCACGCTCTCGGAGATCGCACCCATCGAGCCCTTGAGCACGAGGAAGCCGAGGAACGACGCGAGCAGGATCTTGCCGAGCGACTTCGCGAGCTCCTGCGCGCTCTTGATCGAGAACCACTGCTTGAACTTGTTCTTCGGATTGATCTTGTTCAGGTTCGGCTTCATCTGCTCGCCCGTGATGATCAGCCCGGTCTGCGCGATGTTCGCGATCAGCGCCGCCACGAGCACCGCGAACAGGATCGGCCCGCTCACCATCGCCACGTCGACGAGCACGCGAATGGCGAGCGCTTTCACGTCGATGCCCTCCGGCGTGCCGACGTCCTTGATCGCGGCGAAGTAGCTCTCGTCGCCGCTCATCATCGCCTGCAGGCGCGAGGTCAGCATGCCCTTCATGCCGAGCATCGCACCGAACGCAGCCGCCAGGCCGAGCGCCATCGGCACGTCCTGCGACTTCGGGACGGTACCCTTCTTCTTGAGGTCCTTCTTCTTCTTCGCTGAAGCTGGATGCTTCTTCGAGTGCTTGTCCTCGCCACCGCCCGCCACGTCAGCTCACCTCCCCGGCGGATCCGGGCAGCTGCTGCTGCTTCTCGCGCTCCTTCGCCTCCTGGCGCTGCACGACGCGCGCCTCGGTATCGCTTGCCTGCATCTTCTCGGCCACCGCGGTGATCGAGTGGTCGCCGTTCGTGATCGTGGGGATCGCGTGGTCGCGCAGGTAGTTCCAGGTGGGAAGCAGCGCGATCATCAGTGCCGCGATCCCGATCGGGCCCTTGATCACCTGGCTGAGCGCGAACACGTTCACCTGCGGCGCGCCGCGGTTGATGATGCCGAGCAGCACGTCGGTGAGCATCAGCGTGATCATCGCCGGCGCCGCGATCTGGAGCGTGAGCAGCAGCGAGTCGCCCGTCATCTGCGCAAACGTGGCGATGGTACCCTCGAGCTGCGGGTGGTCGGCGCTCGCGTGCAGCGGATCGCCCAGCCACTCCAGCCCGAGCGTCGGCGGGAACACCTTGAACGAGTTGAGCAGGCCGCCGATCATCTCCATGTGCAGCCCGCTCACGAGCAGCACCATGAGCGCGGTCATCATCAGGAACTGACCCGTCGGCGACGTGCGCTCGCCGGTCATCGGCGCCACGATGTCGGTCATGTTGGAGCCGCGCTGCGTGTCGATGATGCGTCCGGCGCTCTCGACCGCGTAGAAGACGAGGCTCGCACAGAAGCCCAGAAACAGTCCCACGAGCACCTGGTTCGCGAGCAGCAGGATGTAGTCGAACGCGCCGCCGCCGCTCAGCTCCCGCACGAGCGCCGGCCCGACCGAGCCCTCTGCATACGGCACGGTCACGGCCGTGAGGATCACCGAGAAGCCGACGCGTGCGGTCATCGGGATGTTCATGCCACCGAAGAACGGGGCCACGACCATGAAGCCGAGGATGCGTGCGAGCACCGCGCCGAAGCTGAGCAGGAACAGCTGCGGGTCGTCGACGCCGAGCAGGTCGCCGAACGTGCGCGCGGCCACCTGCGGGTCGATCGTGGGGATGTTCGCCAGCAGCGAGATCACGACGGGGCTCTCAGTGACGAACCAGCGTGTCGACGGTGTTGTAGGTGTCCTGCGTGAACTGCGTGATCTCGCCGATCACCCAGCCGCCGGTGATCAGCACCACCACGAACACCGCGATGATCTTCGGCACGAAGGTGAGCGTCTGCTCCTGGATCTGCGTGACGGCCTGGAAGAGCGAGATCATGAAGCCGACGAGCAGGCCGGCGAGCACCGCCGGGGCGCTCCAGACGAGGACCTTCATGAGGCCTTGTGCTGCGAGTTCGGTGAGGGTTGATTCCATCGTGGGGCCTGCGCGTTTCGCGTGGGGGTGGGGGAGTGGGGAATGCAGTGGAGCGGTGGTCGGGCAGCGCGTGGTGGTCGGTCGTCGGTCGCTAATAGTTGAAGCCCATGACGATGAACTTGACCACCATGGTCCAGCCACCGGCGAGCACGAAGAGCAGGATCTTGAACGGAAGCGAGATCACGACCGGCGGCAGCATGAACATGCCGAGGCTGAGCAGGATGTTCGAGATCACCATGTCGATGACCAGGAACGGCAGCAGCACCGCGAAGCCCATGATGAAGGCCTTCTTGAGCTCGCTGATGATGAACGCCGGGATCACCACGCGCAGCGGCAGCGCGTTCGGTGCCTTCTCGCCCAGGTCGTCGAACTGCTCGGGGGTGACGAGGCAGTCCTTCGTCTCGCCGGTCTTGGCGTCGATGTCGGCGGTCTTGCACATCACCGGCTTCTGGTCGAGCGCGAGCTGGTAGAAGGTCTTGATCTCCTTGCGCGAGTTGGAGCCGGAGATCTGCTTGATCATGAACTGCTTGAGCGGCAGCTTCGCGTTGGACACTGCCTCCTCGAAGCTGATCTTGTCGTTCTGGTACGGCTGCAGCGCCGTGGTGTTGATCGCGTCGATCGTCGGGCCCATCACGAACAGCGACAGGAAGAGCGCGAGCGCGATCACCACGATGTTCGGCGGCACATTCTGCGCGCCCAGGCCGGAGCGGAGGAAGCTCAGCACGACGACGATGCGCAGGAAGCTCGTGAGCGTCATCACCGCGAACGGCACCAGCGACAGCGCGCCGAGGTAGAGCGCGAGCTGGATCAGCGAATCGACCTGCTTGTCGTCGGCGCTCCAGGCGGCGACGGGGAAGATGATCAGGTACGCGAGCGAGATCGCGAACATGATGATCGCACCGCGCACGCGCTTTCGCAGCTTGGCGCGCTGGGCGTCGGTGAGCTCGGGGCGCGCCGGGCGATCAGCCGGGCGGCGGGTCCGAAGTGCTCGAGTCGTGGGGGCGACCGAGGTCATGGTGGGCAAGGCTCCTGGGGGAAACGCTGGGGAGGTCTGGTGCGGAAGCCTGCTGCCGGCGGTGTGGGGAGGTGCCGGTGTGGGGAGTCGCAGGTTCCGCGTGACCAAAACCAACGTACGACGAAATCCGAGACCTGTAAACAGGAAAATTTGCAACGGCCGCGGTGTGTGCCGCGGCCGTCGGATTCCTCGACGAAATCAGTCGGTTTGGTGTCGGTCGCCGGGTGTCAGTCGTCCCCGGAGGCGCGATCACGCCGCGCTGCGCGGGCATCCCGCGCCTTGCCAAGCAGCGCGTTGAAGCTCTCGCCGACGGTCGCGAAGCGCTGCTCGTCGGCAGCCTGGTCGTCGTCGCCCGTCTGCTCGGTGGCCCCGGTGGACGACACATCGGGCTTCGCCGTGCGACCGGCCAGTCGCAGCTTGGGTCGCGAGCTCGGCTCGGGCTCGGCGACCATCGCCGCGTACTCGTCGGCGCTGATGTCGTCGACCTTGGAGATCCCGCCGCCGTCGGCGCTTGCGCCCACGAGGATGTGGCGTCCGCCGGCGATCTCGATCACGTAGAGCGCGTTCTTCTGGTCGAGCGGGCGCTTGCCCACGACCTTGAGCCCGTCGCCCGACACCACGCCGGCGCCCACGCCCATGCGGCGCTTGGCGATGCGCGCAAGCCACCACATCGCCAGGCACATCGTGCCCAGCAGCAGTGTCGCGATGATCGCGTCGGATCCCATCTGGTGCTCAGTGCTCCTCGTTCAGCATCTCGATGATGCGCATGCCGTAGCTGCCGTTGATCGACACGAGCTGGCCGCGCGCGATCAGCTTGCCGCGCACCTTCAGCTCGATCGGTGCGTCGATGGGCGTGTCGAGCTCCACAACGGAGCCGCGACCCATCTCAAGGAACTCTTCGACAGTCAGGGCCGCGTTCCCGAGTCCGACTTCGACCTGGACCTCCACGTCGAGCACCAGGTTGCTCAGCTCGCCGGCTGCGGCGCTCGAGCCGGCGCCGCCGAGCGTGCGGCGAGTCGGCTGCACCTGCTGCAGCTGCGGGGCGGTGACGCTCATGTCGCCGCCCATCGCGATCGGGGTCGGATCGGCGTAGCTCTGCGCCGGTGCCATCCCGCCCGGGGTCACGACGGGCGCAGGCTCGGCCGGAGCGGAACCGCTCATCCAGTCGCCCTGATCGTCCATCACCGGCGCTGCACCAGCGGACTGCCCGCCCTGCGGCGCTCCGCCCAGCCAGTCGTCGCCGGCATCCTGCGAGGCGGAGGAGTCGCCACCGAGCCAGTCGCCGCCGGCATCGCCGGCCGGTTCGGCCACGGCGGTCGCGCCGGGTGCGGCAGGCGGTGCGGGGGCAGCATCGGGCATCGCGGGCTCGTCCATGCCCAGGTAGCCGTCGCCGCCGTCGTCGTTCATCAGCCAGTCGCTCATCGGGGGTGCCTCTCAGGTGTTCGTGGGGTGGGGGTCGAAATCGTGGTGGTTCTTCGTCAGCTTGCGGCCAGGTCCCAGCCGGGGTCGGATTCGGGTGGCTGCTCGTAGGCGCCCGCGATGTCGGGCGTCGGGGCGCCGGCGCCCATCTCGCCGTACATCGGGTCGGGCGGCATCTCGGCGCTGCCGGACACGTCGTCGGGCGCGGTGAGTGCCAGCGCGAGCCGCTCGCCATGGGCCGACAGTCGCCCGCAGACACTGCGTCCGAGCACGTCCACGGCGATCGCGCCTTCGGAGTCTTCGTCGAACGCCACGATGTCGCCGCGCTCGAGCGAGTTGAGCATGCCGAGCGTCATGTCCTGGCGCAGCACCACCGGCGCCGTGATCATCACGTCGCGCAGCGGTCCGGTGAGGCGGTCGGCGAGCCGGGCTCGCTCGGTGTCGGTGAGCCCGCGCTCGAGGCGCGAGCGCCACATCGTGGACTTCGCCTCCTCGGCCAGCTGTGGCATGAGCTCTTCCGGGTAGCAGAACAGCAGCACGCCGAGCGGCTCGTCCTGGCCCTGTTCGCGAACGACGGTTCGTGCGACGTGCCAGCGGCCCGCCGCGACCTGTGGCAGCAGCATCGTGAGCGAGCCGGCCATCGTGAAGTCGGGCACGAGCTGCACGCCCTCGTCCTCCCAGGCCTCCGCCCAGGATCCGACGATGCGGGCCAGGAACTGGCGCAGGATCTCGCCTTCGACCTGCGTGAGGGGCGCGCCCTGGTTGCGATCGGAGCGCCAGATGCGCGAGAGCACGGCGCTCGAGAGCGCGGGCTCGGCGATCATCAGGCCGCTCGCGGTGGCGCGTGGGCCGAAGCCGGCGAGCACCGCCTGCGGGTCGCCGGCGCCGTGGCTGGCGCCGTCGACGAGCGCGTCGAGGTCGGCGCGATCGATCGTGACGTACCCTTCGGTGGCGTGCTCGAGCTGCATCGGCCGCATGAGCGGCGTGAGCGCACGGTCCACCAGGCGGTGGAGGAGCATCAGCGTTCGATGGGGAGGAATCTGCGTCATTGCGGGGGTTTCGTGGGGTCAGGCGTGCGGGGGCACGGCCGTGTCCACCTCCAAGGTACGATCACCCGCGATTTTGCGCAAGAGCCGATTTGCTCTGGTCGAGCGGTGGTCGATGCCCCCGGTGTCGCAGGCGTCCCCAGTCCCGGCGGGTGTTCGCGGATCGGGACACGCAGGCTTGGGTAGGTTCCGGGCCATGAGCACGAGCGACGACGACACCCGCGACCCCGCACCGATCCCGGCGCTTGCCGCCAACGCGGCCGACGCACTGCCGGCCGGGGGGCTCGCCGGGCAGCTCGCGGCCGCCGAGAAGGCGGGTCGCCCGCTGCGCATCAAGCTCGGCGTGGACCCCACGACCGCCGACATCCACCTCGGGCACTGCGTGGTGCTCGGCAAGCTGCGCGAGTTCCAGGACGCAGGCCACACCGCCGTGTTCATCATCGGCGACTACACCGCGCGCGTGGGCGACCCGTCGCAGCGGTCGAAGTCGCGACCGATGGCGAGCGGCGACGAGATCGATGCGAACGCCAGGACCTACGTCGAGCAGGCGATGCGCATCCTCGACCCCGAGCGAACCGAGGTGCGCTTCAACGGCGAGTGGCTCGGCGCGATGAGCATGGAGGAGCTGTTCGGGCTCGTGTCGCGCTCCACGATCGCGCGGCTGCTCGAGCGCGACGACTTCTCCAAGCGCTTCTCGGCCGACCAGCCGATCACGATGCTCGAGCTGCTGTACCCGTTGCTGCAGGGCTACGACTCCGTGGCGATCGACGCCGACGTGGAGATCGGTGGCACCGACCAGCTGTACAACCTGCTCATGGGCCGCGACCTGATGCCGCGCTACGACAAGCCCGCGCAGACGGTCATGATGATGCCGATCCTCGTCGGCACCGACGGCACCGAGAAGATGANNCAAGTCGCTCGGCAACTACATCGGAGTCACCGAGAGTGCCGAGGAGATGTTCGGCAAGACCATGAGCATCCCCGACGAGGCGATGCCCGAGTGGTTCCGGCTCGCAAGCGGACTTGCACACGACGTGCGCGAGGATGCGATCGCGCGTCTGGAATCCGGTGCGCTCAAGCCCAACGAGGCGAAGCGACTCCTCGCACGCAGCATCGCCGAACGCTTCCACGGCGAGGGTGCCGGCGCTGCAGCCGAGCAGCACTTCGACTCGATCTTCAAGGCCAAGGCCGTGCCCGACGACATTCCGGAGCTCGCGCTCGCCGACGTCGCTCGCAACGACGCCGGCCAGGTGTTCCTGCCGGCGCTGCTGCAGTCGCACCTCGGCGTGGCGAGCGGCGGCGAGGCGCGGCGCCTGCTCCAGCAGGGTGGCGTGAAGCTCGACGGCACCCCGATCGCAGCCGGCACGCTCGAGGTCGACCCGGCCACGCTCGCCGGCACCGTGCTGCAGGTCGGCAAGCGGCGATTCCTGCGCATCCTCGATGCCTGAACCGGTGCGTCTGATGAAGCACAGCCGGAGCGCACGTGTCGCGGCGGTCGTCGCCGCCCTGACGATGCTCGGGCCGATGCAGGTC
>JAGQUL010000242.1 GCA_020438525.1 Thermoleophilia bacterium
CAACCTGGAAGACATCAAGGCGCCGGACTGCTTCTATGTCGAGCGCAAGCTGCGTGAGCGCATGAAGATCCCAGTCTTCCACGACGACCAGCACGGCACCGCGGTGGTCGTGCTCGCCGCGCTCGTCGGCACCGCACGACTGCTGCGCCGCGACATCGCCGACCTGCGCGTCGCGATGCTCGGTGCCGGCGCCGCCGGCACCGCCGTGGCCCGGATCCTCGTCGCCGCGGGCGTGCAGGACATCGTCGGCGTCGACCGCGCCGGCGTGATCCACGCCGGTCGCGACGATGCCGCCGAGGAGCCGTTCTCGTGGTGGGTCGATGCCACCAACCCTCGCAACGTCACCGGAACGCTCGACGACGCGCTCGACAACGCCAACGTGTTCATCGGCCTGAGCGGCGCCAACCTCGTCACGCCCGAGCAGCTCGAGCGCATGGCACCCGACTCCGCCGTGTTCGCCATGGCCAACCCCAACCCGGAGATCGAGCCCGAGCTGATCCCCGAGAACGTGCGCGTGATCGCCACCGGTCGCAGCGACTACCCCAACCAGATCAACAACGTGCTGTGCTTCCCCGGCGTGTTCCGTGGCGCACTCGACGTGAACGCCCGCGAGATCAACGAGCAGATGAAGGTCGCCGCCGCACACGCGATCGCCTCGGTGATCCCCGAGGAGCAGCTCAACGAGGAGTACGTGATCCCGTCGGTCTTCAACGACGAGGTCGTGACCGCCGTGGCCGCCGCGGTCGCACAGGCCGCGCGCGACACCGGCGTGGCGCGCCGCATGGCCGAGGGCACCACGCCGCTGCGCGTCCCGACCGGATCGAACACGTGAGCCGCGGTCGCCGCAACACCGCGCTGGTCGTCGCGTTCATGGCGGTCTGGGCGATGCTCGCCACCAGCTGCGGCTCGACGGAGGTCACCAAGGCCGAGTACGGCAAGCAGCTGCGCTCCGCGATGGCCGAGCTCGAGGATGCCTACGGCGACACCGCTGCAGCCACCACCCCGGCCGCCGGCGGCGACGCCGGCACCGCCACGCCCAGGACCGTCGACGACCTGCGCTCGTCCCAGCTCGCGCTGCGCGACGCCGCCAACCGCCTCGACGCGATCACCCCGCCCGCCGAGCTCGCCAACGACCACGACGCGCTCGTCCAGGGCGTGCGCGACATGGCCGATGCGGTGGACCTGCTGATCGAGGCGCAGCAGCAGGCCGAGTCCAATCCCGAGCAGGCGAAGAAGCTCGCGCGCCAGTTCGCGTCCGACGACTCGTTCGGCACCGTCGAGGCCGCCGCCTCGCGCATCCAGTCCGCAGGCGTGGATGCAGGCCTGTGATGGGTAGGAGCCACTCCATGAAGTCGCGTCTTCCGGTCGTCGTCGTCCTGCTCCTCGTCGCCTCCGTGCTGCTCGTCGCCTGTGGTGGCGGCCCCAGCAAGGACGACTACGAGTCCGGCCTGCGCACCGTGCAGGCACACCTCGACAAGGCGAACGAGGCCTCGCAGGGAGCAGCCGGCAGCACCGACAAGGCACTGCGCTCGAAGGCGCTCGACGACGCGCACAAGGAAATCGTCGCGGCCGCCGATGCCGCCGCCGACCTCGATCCACCGAGCGACGTGAAGGACGCCCACGCCGATCTCGTCAAGGCGCTGCGCGACTACGCCGACCTGTTCGGACGGCTCGCCAAGCTCGACGAATCGGATCCCGCCGCCGCCGAGCTCTACGGCGAGGCCGGCGACATCGTCGACCGTCTCGACAAGGCCAACCGGGCGCTCGAGAAGGCGGGCTACTCGGTGGGCGACGACAAGGCGAAGTCGTGACCGACGCCGCGTCGCTCGGCAGTGGCATCCGCCCGCCACGACGCGGCGGATTCCCGGCAGGTCCCGACCTGCTCGCGAGCGCTCGATGGCTCTCGCGCTTCTTCGACGACCCCGTGCAGTGGTACTGCGAGCTGCGCGCCGAGTACGGCGACCTCGTCGGCCTGCGCCTCGGACCGATGCGGATGATCGTGTGCTTCGACGTGGACCTGCTCGAGCAGATCCTCGTCAAGCACCCGCGCGACTACGTGAAGGGCGAGGGACTTCGCGCGACCAGGTACGTGCTCGGCAACGGGCTGATCACCGCCGACGGCCCCGAGCATCGCGCGCACCGCAAGCTCGCGGCGCCGGTGTTCACGCCGCGCAACATCGAGCCGTTCGCGGCGGCGACCGTATCGATCGCCCGCGAGATGGTCGACGCGTGGCCCGAGGACGGCACCGCGCTCGTCGCGCGGGACCTGTACGACGTGTCGCTGCGCGTGGCTGGCGTGGCGATGTTCGGCACCGACTTCACCCCCGAGGAGCGCCGTGCCCTGCACCAGGCGATGAGCGATCTCAACCGCGGCTACAAGATCATCGTGCGCCCCGGCGGGAAGTTCATGGTCGAGCACGGGCTCGTCGCGGCCGCACGCCGCATGCGCGCCGGGCGCGACCACGTCGACTCCGTGATCCGCGCGCTCGTCGCGCAGCGGCGACTCGACTCCGACTCGGTGGAGCTCGGCGACCTGCTGTCGCGACTGCTCGCCGCGCGCGACGAGGACGACGGCTCCTCGTTCACCGACGAGCAGGTGCGCGACGAGGCCATGACGCT
>JAGQUL010000243.1 GCA_020438525.1 Thermoleophilia bacterium
CTCGTCGATGAAGATGATCGCGGGCGCGTTCTTGCGGGCCTCCGCGAACAGCTTGCGGATGCGTGCCGCGCCGAGGCCGGCGAACATCTCGATGAACCCGGAGGCGCTCTGCGCGTAGAACATCGCGCCGGATTCGCCGGCGACCGCCTTGGCGAGCAGCGTCTTGCCGGTGCCGGGCGGGCCGTAGAGCATCACGCCCTTCGGGACCTTCGCGCCGAGCTTCTTGAAGCGCTGCGGGTCGCGCATGAACTCCACGACCTCCTCGAGCTCCTTGCGGAACTCGTCCACGCCGGCCACGTCCTCCCACGACACCTTGCTGCGCGAGTCGGGCGTCTCGACCTTGGCGTTCGTGCGCGGCATGGTCTTGATCACCGCGTAGATCAGGCCGCCGAACAGGAAGAGCATGAGCACCGGAGCCCACGCTGCGAGGAAGGAAGGGATGCCGGCGAGAAAGTCGCGCAGCGCGTGCGCGAACGAGGAGAGGATGTCGTCCATGCCCGGGGCATCGGCACGGGCGGCGAGGCCCTTGAGCGGCGTCGGAGCGTGGATCGCGCTGGCTGCGGCTCCGGGCCGGTGGTGCGTCGCCCCTGCGACGCCGCCGTTGCGAACGCTCGACGGTGCAGTTGCGGTTTTGTGGAGAATTCGGGCTCAAGTCCGCGAGGTTTCGGGCCGATGGGGGTGGGGCAAGATGACCACGGAACCGGAGCGAAGCCGCGCGGCAAGTCGACGCGGCAACGGCCCCGGAGTATTCGGAGGGGATCCATGAGCCAGTCAGCAGAGGATCGGGTCGGCGCACTCGAGCAGCTTCGCGAAGAGCTGCTGCTCGGTGGACGCACCGCAGAGGCAGAAGCGCTCGATGCAGCGATCGCCGCGGCGAAGGCCAGCGTCGACGCCGGCACGGGCACGGCAACCGGCGGCGCACGCCAGGTCGCGCCGAAGGGCCAGGCCAAAACGTACCTGAAGCTCAAGAAGAAGTACTACACGCCGGCCGAGGTCGCGCGTCGGGTGGGCGTGAGCCGCCAGACGATCGTGAAGTGGATCGAGCGTGGCGAGCTGGAGGCGGAGCTGACCCCGGGTGGTCACCATCGCATTCCGGCGAGCGTATTCCATCGGGAGGGTCGCGGCGAGGCCGTGCAGCTCATCCCGGTGGACGAAAGCTAGGCAGCCGCAACCGCAGCTGCCGCACCGTCGTCCCCCGTTGCCGCGGGGCGACGACGGAATCGAGTTGCGCCCAGCCCGCCCACAGCGGGGTGCGCGGGGATACGGGGAGGGGAGCCTCGGTCCGTCCGCCACGCGCCTTGACCAGGGAAGTCACCGGCATGCCGGGGCTTCCCCGGTCTTCTTCTGCGCCCCGTTTCGCATCGCAAGGTCGGAATCCGACCATCACATGCGAAACTCGGTCGACGGACGCGCGGCCGAACCGAACGAGGACGTATGTACAAAAACCGCGGATAGCGCGGGTTCGGTACATACGTCTTGCCGATTCGCGGACACCCGGCCGAACCGAACGAGGACGTATGTACAAAAACCGCGGATAGCGCGGGTTCGGTACATATGTCTTGCCGATTCGCCGACTCGCGGACTCGTCGACTCGCCGAATCGCGGTGTCGCGGTGTCGCGGTGTCGCGGGCTCGCGCTGTCGGGGTCAGGCGGCGGTCCTCGCCTCCGCAGCGAGCAGCGACTTGAGCGCGGCCTCCGCCACGTCGAGCTGCTCGCGCGTGGGCTCGGCGGTGGTGGCGTGCGTCTGCAGCGCGAGCCCGGCGCGGGCAGCGGCGCGGGCGAGCGCGGTGCCGTGGCCGCGCTGTGCGGATCGAAACAGCTCGGTGGCGAGCGCCACTCCGGCAAGCTGTCCGACGTTGCGTGCCGTGCGCGGGTGGCGCGGTGCGGCGAGCAGTGCCGCCTGCGTGGCGAGCGAGCTGAGCACGAGCATCGGCAGTGCGAGCTGCGTGCCGCACCGCGGGTGTTCGCGCGGCGCCTCCGCAGCCGCGATCCCCTGCTCGTACCCGCCGATCGCCTTGTGCTCGGCGCCGTGGTAGGCCGCGACCTCGCCGGTGCGCATCGTCGCGAGCGTCAGCGCAAGTGACATCGAGCCTGCGACCAGCTCCCCGACGATCGGCGACGACGACCTGCGTCGCAGCTGCCCCGTCAGCACCGAGCCCGCGACCAGCGTGGCGATGATCCCGGGCGACTCGATGCCCAGGCGCGCCGCGGGCTCCGTCCTGCGGATCGCCGGCAGCACCCGCAACATGTTCGCGAGCGCGACCGGCCCGCGCAGCAGCGGGATCCTGCGCCCCACGCGTTCACCACCCGTCGGGCGGGGGCGCGTGGTCGTGCGGATCGATCCGTCGCGCAGGCGGATCGCGACCGCCCAGCTCGTCGGGCCGAGCACGAGCACGCCGTTGCGCAGCGCCATGCCGGCGAGCTGCATCGGTTCGCGATCACGGTGCGTGGCCATGCTCCCAGTATGCCCACTCGCGCGACATGTGCCTCGACTGGCATGCTCTTGGCATGCCCGACCTGTTCGACTCCGCCGCCGACGCCCGCCGCGAGACGCTCGCACCGCTCGCCGACCGCATGCGTCCGCGCTCGCTCGATGAGGTCGTGGGGCAGGCCAAGCTCGTCGGCGCGTCGGGGCGCCTGCGCCGCCAGCTCACGCAGGGGCACGTGCCGAACATGGTGCTCGTGGGCCCGCCCGGGAGCGGCAAGACCACGATCGCACGGCTCGTCGCGACCGAGGCGGAGATGGCGCTCGAGGAGCTGAGCGCGGTGGCCGCCGGCCTCGCCGACGTGCGGCGCGTGGTGGAGGACGCCCGCACGCGGCTCGGCTCGTCGGGCCGCCAGACGGTGCTGTTCCTCGACGAGATCCACCGCTTCAAC
>JAGQUL010000244.1 GCA_020438525.1 Thermoleophilia bacterium
GTGTCGGCGAGCTCGGCGAGCGGCATGGAGGAGAGTTCGACGACGGTCCGGCCCGCGAACGTCACCCGCAGCGCGTCCGGTGTCAGTCGGGTTCCGCCGCAGGCCTCGCAGGGCAGCGTCTCCACGAACTCGAGCGCGCGCCGCCGCTGCTGCGCGCTCTGGCTCATCGTGAGGGCCTTCATCACGTAGCGCTTCGCGCTCATGAATTGGCCCTTGTAGGGGCGCTGCGTGCGGCCGACCTCGCGCACGGGATCGACCATCACCACAGGCTGCTCCTCGGTGAAGAGGATCCAGTCGCGTGCGTCCTGCGGCAGCGACTGCCATGGCGCGTCGATGTCGTGGCCGAGCACGGCGAGGATGTCGCGCTGGTTCTTGCCCTGCCATGCGCCCGGCCACGCGGCGACCGCCTTGTCGCGGATGCTGAGCGTGGGGTCGGGTACGAGCGACCGCTCGGTGACCTCGTAGCGCACGCCCGCGCCGTGGCACGTCGGGCACGCGCCGGCCACGGTGTTCGGCGAGAACGCGTCGGAGTCGAGCCGGTCCATTCCCTCGGGGTAGCTGCCCGCACGCGAGAGCAGCATGCGCAGCACGTTCGATGCCGTGGTGATCGTTCCCACGCTCGAGCGCGAGCCGGGCACCGAGCGGTGCTGCTGGAGCGCGACCGCGGGCGGCAACCCGTCGATCGACCCCACGCGCGGCGCGCCCACCTGATGCAGCAGCCGACGTGCGTAGGGCGCGATCGACTCGAGGAAGCGGCGCTGCGACTCCGCGAAGATCGTGTCGAACGCGAGCGACGACTTGCCCGAGCCCGACACCCCGGTGAACACGACGAGCGCATCGCGTGGCACGTCCACGTCGACGGAGCGCAGGTTGTGGACGCGGGCATCGCGCACGCGGATCGCGCCGTGGTCGTCGTCCATCCCCATGGACCCCAACCTACATCGTCCAGCGCGAGCGACAATGCGGGTTCGGGCGGGCGTGGCTGCTCGCGAGTCGATAGATTCTCGACGACGACCTTGTTTCCACCCCCGAAGGGAGATCCTCCATGTCCGACGCAGCGAACGATCCGTTTCCGATCGAGGCGATGCACCATGTCGAGTTCTGGGTCTCCAACGCCAAGCAGGCGGCGTTCTTCTACGAGCACGCCTTCGGATTCGTGCCGGTCGCCTACGCCGGTCTCGAGACCGGGGTCCGCGATCGCGCGAGCTACGTGCTCCAGCAGGGCAACGTCCGCTTCGTGCTGACCAGCCCCCTCCACGAGGGCCACGAGATCGGCGCCTTCATCGAGAAGCACGGAGACGGAGTCCACGACCTGGCGATCCAGGTGCCCGACGCGAAGGCCGCCTACGAGCACGCGATCAAGCAGGGCGCGAAGAGCGTCCGCGAGCCCGAGGTGCTGACCGACGAGCATGGCTCGGTCACCGTCGCCGCCATCCGCACCTACGGCGACACGATCCACACCTTCGTCGAGCGAGGCAGCTACACCGGCGCGTTCCTGCCCGGCTGGAAGCCGCTCGAGATCCCGGCCGACAAGGACTTCGCCGGGGTCGGCATCAAGGACATCGACCACTGCGTGGGCAACGTCGAGGACATGAACCCCTGGGTGAAGTTCTACGAGGACGTCATGGGCTTCCGCGAGCTCATCCACTTCACCGACGGCGACATCAACACCGAGTACTCGGCGCTCATGAGCAAGGTCGTGTTCTCGGGCGACGGCAAGGTCAAGTTCCCGATCAACGAGCCCGCCACCGGAAAGCGCAAGAGCCAGATCGAGGAGTACCTCGAGTACTTCCACGGCGCCGGCGTGCAGCACGTCGCGCTCGAGACCGACGACATCGTCAAGACCGTCGAGGCGCTGCGCGCCCGCGGCGTGAGGTTCTACGACCGCCCCGGCACCTACTACGAGGAGGCCGAGAAGCGGATCGGCGAGATCGACGAGGCCTGGGAGGACCTGAAGCGCCTCAACATCCTCGTCGACCAGGACGAGGAGGGCTACCTCCTGCAGATCTTCACCATGAACCTGCAGGATCGCCCCACGGTGTTCTTCGAGATCATCCAGCGCAAGGGTGCCAAGGGCTTCGGCGAAGGCAACTTCAAGGCGCTGTTCGAGGCGATCGA
>JAGQUL010000245.1 GCA_020438525.1 Thermoleophilia bacterium
CGATACAGCCACGGATGTCCGGCATGTCGACCACCCGTCGCAGGATCCGGGTCGCGCGAGCGGCCGCGTCGCTCGCGTGCGCGGGCACGCTCGTGGCCGCTGCCGCGCTCGCCGGCGGAACGCACGCCGCGTCGACGGGCGGGACCGTGGTCGACGCCGAGATCGTGTCTGCCACGACCCTCGTCAACGACTGCCGCTCGTCGGCCGCCTCCGGGTTCGGCACGGTGCTGCCCGACACCGGCGCGCTCACCGCGACCGGGGCCGGCGTGTGCCGCGTGACGTTCGGCTCGACGCAGCCGGCGCAGCTGCGGATCGCCCAGAGCGACGGCACCGGCACCGCGATGGGATTCGGCACCACCGCGCCGACGCAGCTGACCGGATACGTGGCACCCGGTCGCACGATCGGCGCATTCGGCTACGACGACAACCGCGCCTGGCTCGTCGGCAAGGCCAGCACCGTGTATCGCACCGACGATGCCGGCGCGACCTGGGGGAACCCACCGGGCCCGGCGGGCAACCTGTGGGACGTCGAAGCAACCCCCGGCGATCCGAACACGTGGTGGGTCGTCGGCGAGAACCGCATCTTCCAGCGAACGGCGAACGCATTCGTGAACCCGGCCTCGGCCGTGACCTGGACCAACCTGGCGGCGCCCCTCGCCGCGGCCGGATGGCCCGCAGCGGTCGACGTGAACGAGCTGACGATTCCCGACACCGCGACGATCTGGGTGGTCGGCGAGCAGCGTTGGATCGGCAGGTACTCGATCGCCGGCAACTCCTGGACGGCGTTCCAGCACACCACGACCTCGTTCGGTGACCTCGCCGCCGTCGACTCGCTCGACGCGTCCACCGTGATGGCCGTGTCCGTCGACGGATCGGTGCTTCGCACCACCACCGGCGCAACCAGCTCCGCCGGATGGGCCGTGACCGCGCTGCCGAACCCGCCGGAGCAGATGACCGATATCGCCTACGCATCGGCGACGCGCGCCTACGCCGTGGGTCTCGACGGCTACGTCGCAGTGTGGGACGGCACGTCATGGACCGACCGCTCCGCGCAGCTGGACCTGCCCCGCGACCTGCTCGGAGTCGACTCGATTCCGGGCAGCCCGAACTCGCTGCTCGCGCTCGACGGATCGGGCGGCGTCCACCGCTCCGACGACGCCGGGCTCACCTGGACCCACGCCGCGACGCGCTCGGCATCACGAACGGGCGACATCCACGCGACCACCGCGACCTCGGCATACGTCGCGGCCGCCGAACGATCGTTCAGCAGCAGCCACGACGGCGGCGCGACGTGGACCACGCAGGGACCCACCGGATCCGAGGAGCTCACCGCGATCGCTGCGTCCCCGGTCGACGGCCGCCGGATCCTTGCCGCCGGCAGCGCTGCATACCGCAGCACCAACGCCGGCTCGAGCTGGAACACCGCGGCGACCGGCGCCGCATACCCCGTGCGCGACGTGACGCTCGTGTCCGACACCGAGGGGTGGGGCGTCGGCGATGCAGCCACGATCCTGCACACCGACGACCTCGGCGCGACGTGGTCGGCTCAGACTCCGCCGGGCGGCGTGACCGGAACGCTCACCGGCGTGACCGGACTCGACGACCGCCGCGCGATCGCGGTCGGATTCGACGGGACGGTGATCGGCACCAGCAACGGCGGGGGAACGTGGACCAGTCGCGCGAGCGGAACGACGAGCCACCTGATGGGCGTCGACTCCGTCGACGACATCGTGCTCGCCGTGGGCGCGAGCGCAACGGTCCTGCGCAGCACGAATGCCGGCGCGAGCTGGAGCACCATTCCCGGCGGATCGTTGCCATCGACCACGGCCGACCTGCTCGACGTCGCGATGGCGAGCGACCAGGTCGCGTACGCGCTGACCCGACACGGCGTCTGGCGCAGCGCCGACGGCGGCCTGACGTGGAGCGCCGCGGCGTCGCTGCCGAGCACCCGCGCCCGGGCGATCGCCGCCGCCGGCCGCACCGTGGTGGTGGTGGGCTACGACGACCGCGTGGAGTACTCCACCGACGACGGTGCCACGTTCACCGGCCTCGCCACCGGCACCGGCATGCACATCGGCTCGGTGGCGATGGTCGACTCGCACACGGCCGTGATCGGCTCGGCGGACAAGCGGCGGATGCGGATGGACGTCGACACGGCAGGCGACGTGCAGGTTCCCGACTGGTCGCTTGCGAGCAACGACTGGGACAACGCCTCGTTCTTCGGCGTGTGCCTGCAGGCGGTGGGCGGCAGCGCGATCGCCGACTGGACCGAGGACGCTGCAGGGACCGCGAACCAGTGCGAGGCTGACGTCGCCGATCCGTGGCGGGCTCTGCCCGCCATTGCGTCGCAGGCCGCGCACACGAGCGCGGCCGGCAGCGGCAACGTCGACCTCGTCTGGGGCTTCAAGCCCGACGCGGCGCAGCGCGCAGGCACCTACGAGGCGGGCGTGTCGTTCGAGGCGATCGCGCCGTAGGGGCGGCTCGGCTACCAGGTTGCGCTGATCGACTCGACGAGCGGCGCGGCGACGAGCAGGCCCACGAGCAGTCCGAACACGACGCCGGCGAGCACGTCGGCGAGGTAGTGCATGCCGAGCAGCACCCGGCTCGCGGCGAGCGAGATCGCGACCACCCACCAGAGCACCGCGAGGTCGGGAACGATCACCTGCATCGTGGCTGCGCCGACCATCGCCATCGAGGTGTGTGCGCTCGGCATCGAGTAGGTCGACGGCGCATGGTCGATCGCCTTCGCGACCGGCCGGGGGCGGCGGATCACGTTCTTCACGAGCGTGTTGAGCATCAGCGTGCCGACCACGCAGCCGGCTGCGACCAGCCCACGTGCGAACCCGTCGCTGAGCACGCCCACCACGCCGAAGAGCACGACCCAGCCCACGCCGTAGCTGCCGGCCTCGCTGAAGCGACGCAGTAAGACCAGCCACCGCCGCGGCGCGCCGTCGGCGCGAGGCTTCACGACGATCGCCGCGCTGACGCGACGGTCGAGCGCGTCGAGGCGCTGCAGCAGGGACGGGTTGATGGGCGGCGCATCGCTCACGCCGCAATCCTACGGATCAGGCGTGCGAGAAGCCGATCGAGCGGTTGCGCGCGCCGGAGCGGATGAAGACGACGCTCGACAGGTCGACGAGGAACTCGCCACCGTCGCCGGCCTTGACCGTGAACCACTGGTCCTTCTGGCCGTCGGTCAGCGCCTTGGTGAACGCCTCGTACTGGTCCTCGGGGATCGACGCGCTCGTGCTCACGCCGCCGCTGAATCCGATCTCGACCGAAATGTCCTTCGCCATGATGTGGCTCCTCGCTCACGCTTCGGGGGTCACCTGCACCGTTACCCGCGGCTCACGCCCCGGGAACCTCCACCAGCTCGACGAGCACGCCACCGGTCGCGCTCGGGTGCACGAATGCCACCGGCGTGCCGTGCAGGCCGATCCGCGGCTGCTCGTCGATCAGCCTCGCGCCCGCACGCGCGAGACGCTCCAGCGTCGCGGCCACGTCGTGCACGGCCCAGGCGACGTGGTGCATGCCGGGGCCGCGCCTGTCGAGGAACTTCGCCACTCCGGAGTGGTCGCCATGGGGCGCGACCAGCTCGAGCAGCGTGCCGTGCGGCAACGGGCCGGTGCCGGCGGCGGCGTGCCACTGCAGCGATGCGGCCTCCACGCCCTGCTCGGCCACCACGGCGCGCAGCTCGAGCGTCGCGCCGAACGTCGAGGTCCAGTACTCGAGCGACGCGTCGAGATCGGCCACCGCGAACGCGACGTGATGGATGCCGACCACGTCGGCGGGGAGCGATTCGCTCACGCGCCGCCGGCCTGGTCGTCGTCGTCCTGCTCCTGCTTCGGCTCGTCCGCGACGGTCGAGAACGCCGCGACGGTCGCCTCGCCGGTCACGGGCGCGGGCGGGATGTGCTTGACGCCGAGGATCTCCTCGACCTCGCGCTGGTCGAGCGTCTCCTTCTCGAGCAGCACGCGCGCGAGCTTCTCGAGCAGGTCGCGACGCTCGGCGAGCATGCTGCGCGCCTGCTCGAACGCGTGGTCGGCGAGCTCGCGCTGCTCCTCGTCGCGCAGCTCCTTGGTGCGCTCGGACAGGGCGTAGTTGTCGGCCTTGAGCGCGAGCGAGTTGACGGTCTTGCCCATGCCCCAGTTGAAGACCATCGCGCGGCTGATGCGGGTCACCTGCTCGAGGTCGGACGCGGCGCCGTTCCAGATCCGGCCGTAGACGAGCTCCTCGGCCGCGCGGCCGCCGAGCGCGACGATCATCTGGTTGATCAGCTCCTCGCGGCTCTCGGTGTACTTGTCTTCCTCGGGCACGTGCAGCACGTAGCCGAGTGCCTGGCCGGTCGGGACGATCGTGACCCGGTGCACGGGGCGCGGCGGGTCGACGAACGTGGAGAGGATCGCGTGCCCGGCCTCGTGGTAGGCGACGGTCTCGCGCTCCTCGGCGGTCATCACCTTGGCCTGCGCGACGCCTGCCACGACGCGGTCGAACGCGTTCTGGAAGTCCTCCTGCATGATCACGTCGCGGCCCTCGCGACCAGCGTAGATCGCGGCCTCGTTGCAGATGTTCGCGAGGTCGGCACCGGTGGCGCCCGGCGTTCGGCGGGCGACCATCTCGAGGTCGAGGTCCTCGGCGAGCGGCTTGTCCTTGGTGTGGACCTTGAGGATCTCGAGGCGACCCTTCACGTCGGGCGGGCCGACGTAGAGCTGGCGGTCGAAGCGGCCCGCGCGCAGCA
>JAGQUL010000246.1 GCA_020438525.1 Thermoleophilia bacterium
GAGCCGGCGCGGAGACGGCGAGGCGGTGGGTCAGGCGCTGAGCGGGCCGAGGGCGGGTGTGATGCCGCGCTCGCTGGCGATGCTCATGACGCGCGGGGAATCGTCGTTCGGGCGCAGGTTGGCGACTTCCGCGGGGGAAATCGCGCGCTCGGTGGTGCAGGCGACGTACCAGCCGTCGACCTCGACCACGGCCACGGCGACGTGGCGCTCCATGGCGGCGACGAACGCGAGGCGGTCTGCGACGGCCAGGTCGCCGCTCGTGGCGATGACCTCGGCGATCGTGATCGTGTCCTCGCTCGACATCAGGCCGTAGCGGCGCTCGATCGTGCCGAGCGCCACGCCCGTGAGCGGGTGGGCGGCAGGGACGCTGCCGAGCGCGTCGGCGGCAGCTGCTGCATCGGCAGCTGCGCGGCGGCGTCGGAAGCGATCGATCGAGATTGCGGCAGTGGTGGTGGTGCCCATTCGTGTGTCCCCCAGGTGCGTCGTCGCCCGCTGCGCTGGGTTGCAGCGGTCCACGCTTCCATAGTTCCCTTGTTCGGTCCATGTCGACTTGGACGAACTACCTAAGTTAGACCACGCGCGGTCAGAAGCCGTATCGGTAGGGATCACGGAACTTCGTCGAAAAACCTGCGCGAACTTCCCCTCTTTACGGTCAGTTCGATCCGTCGTACCTTGGACGGGAGCCTCGCTCGGGACGAGGTGTGGCGCGGCATGGACCGACGCGCCTGACGGAGAGGGATATGCACACATGGTGATGGTACGAGACGGAGGAGGCGGCGCCGCTCCCAAGCCGACGAATACGTCGGCCGACGCGAAGCGCGCCGCGCTCAAGGCAGCCGATCACGGCTCCACCCCCACGCCCCCCACCTCGTCGAAGAAGTCATCGAGCGGGACCACGACTGCGTTCACCAGCAGCCCCGCCATCGACGACCACGACGAGAAGACGATTTCCCGGGCGATTCGCCGGGGCCGGCCGGCGCCGACCACGACCGCGTCGACGACCGACGACAAGCCCAAGCCCACGACGACGAGCGCGGACGAGCACCACTACGGCAAGCCCGGTACCGGATCCCCGTCGAGCTCCAGCGACACGCACGACGACAGCAAGCCGTCCACCGACAAGCCGTCCGAGAACGACGGCCGCTCGAGGCTCGGCGTCCGCACCGACGAGCACGAAGGCAAGCGCGACGAGCAGATCAAGGAACTGCGCGACGAGCAGGCCAAGATCGAGACCGAGCAGCAGGCCACCGAGAAGCAGATCGACGACGTCGAGCATCAGATCGAAGACGGCGAGGGTACCGCAAGCACCGTGGGCAAGGCGGTCGAGGTCGGCGTGAGCGTCGCGACCGCTCCGGTGAGCCTCGTCGCGGGCCTGTTCGGCCACTCCAACCCGGTTGCCGACGTGGCGGGCGACGCAGCGCAGGCCGCGGCCGAGACCATGCTCGGACTGCAGGAGAAGCGCGACGAGCTCAAGCAGCACCAGGAGGAGCTCGACGCCAAGAAGCGCGACCTGGACGAGCAGATCAAGAAGCTCGAGAACGAGGTCGTGCTCAACGCGATCACCTCGAGCATGTACGCGGTCGGCGCCGACGAGTACCACGTCGACGTGATGGACGGCGACGTCCGCAATATGGAGGTCGTCGACAAGGACGACCACGAGCGCATCGCCCAGATGAGCGGTGGCGACGCGGCATACATGCCGTCCGAAGACAAGATCATGGTGCAGGAGGAATACCTCGACGACCTGTCAGACAACGTCGACCAGCTGCAGGCACAGGGCGTCCTGGACGGCGACGGAAACGTGATCGATGCCGAACGCCTCGATGCCAGCACCGAAGGAGACCAGCTGCTCGCAGCCGGCGCGCTCATCGCCGTGCACGAGGAGGAGCATGCGGAGCAGCACGACCACGGCGAGTCGGACGTCAACGAGGCCGCGATGGTTCGCAACACCGCCGACGCGTCGACCATGGCGCGCCGATTCGGCGAGGATGTACAGCAGTTCCGCAACTACGCCGCGTTCGAGAACGAGGTATTCCGCGTTGCCCGCGAGGAAATGCCTGCGTACCGGGAGCAGATCAACGGCGTGTTCCAGGATTGGGGCATCCAGCGCACCGCAGAAGGCACGTACCTGACCCACGACGCCGACGGCAACGAGCTGCCGGGAGTCGTCGCCGCTGCTCGCGTGTTCAACTTCATGTACGCCGGTGATGCGGGTGATCTAGACGCACAGATGGCCGGTTACGCGGGCCACGTCGACACGACGCAGTCGTCGTCTGAAGGTGTGAGCGAGGATGCTGGCGACCCCGGCTGGAAGACCAAGCCC
>JAGQUL010000247.1:0-565 GCA_020438525.1 Thermoleophilia bacterium
AGGATCTGGGCTGTTCTACGGTCCAGACCACCGAGCCACGGAGGGCGACGTGCGGGTTTCTAGAATTCTGCGGTGCCTGCTCGGAATCGACCTGGCGTTGATCGAGCGTGTCGAGCTCAGGTCGTGCGGATTGATCACGCACCTGCGCGTGGGCGCGAGGCAACGGCTGCGCTGCAGCCGCTGCCGGAGGCGTTGTGCCAAGCGCGACAACGGCCAGGGCAGGCGGCGTTGGCGCGCGCTCGATATGGGTTCGACGCGGTCTTTCATCGAACCGGATGCGCCGCGAGTGCGGTGCGCCGAGCATCGAATGGTGGTGGCGGATGTGCCGTGGGCGAACCCGGGCTCGGGGTTCACGTACGAGTTCGAGCAGCAGACCGCGTATCTGGCCGTGCACGCTTCGCAGAAGGTCGTTGCCGAGCTGATGCGCATTGCGTGGCGCACCGTCGGGCGTATCCTCAGCGCACAGTGGCGGCCGCGCTGGAGGGTCGCGAATTGCTCGACGGGGTGCGTCGGATCGGGATCGACGAGACCAGCTACCGGCGCGGGCACCGCTACCTGACGGTGG
>JAGQUL010000247.1:670-11148 GCA_020438525.1 Thermoleophilia bacterium
AGCGCCGACGGGATGGCGTGGATCCACGACAGCGTTCGCGAGTCATGCCCGGACGCGATCGTGTGCCTGGACGCGTTCCACGTCGTGCGGTGGGCGAACGACGCGCTCGACAAGATCCGCCGCGAGGTCTGGAACGACACCCGAAAGCACCACAAGCGCGGGCGCCCGCCCACGGACATCAAGGCGCGCGCCACGCGCGTGACGCACTCGCGATGGGCACTCGTGACGAACCCCGCGCGACTGACTGACAAGCAGGCATTGACACTCGCCGAGCTCGAGAAGGCCGGCAGCCCCTTGTGGAAGGCATACCTGCTCAAGGAGCTCCTGCGAACGCTGCTCAAGCTGCCCGCCGACGAGACGATCGAACGTCTCGACACGTGGCTCGATCGCGTCGACGAATCGGGCCTAGACGAGTTCGCGCGCGCGCCGCCACGATCCGCGACCTGGGGCCGGAACTCGAGGCGATACTGACGCATCGCATCAGCAACGGCCGCGTCGAATCGGTGAACGCCAAGATCCGACTCATCCAGACCCGAGCGTCCGGCTTCCACCATACCTACGCGCTGATCGCGCTCGCCAAGCTCACACTCTCCGGACTGTGCCGGCCACTGCCATGCAGGCCCGCGACATGACTCCACTCGTGTAGCAGAAGAACCGTATTGACGGACGTCAGCGAGGTCCAGTGACTAGCGCTTCGACACCCTGCGAACATCAAGTCCGCCGATGGCGACGAACTCGATCGATGACTGCCCATGCAAGCACAACAAGAGCGATGAGCTCAATAGCAATCTCCATGAGATTGAGATAGGGACGCGAGATCCAATTGGCCGCACGAGCAACAGCTAATAGAACAGACCCAGCAAGCGCAAGTCCAAACACGGTGAGGACCCGGTGCGAGTAGCCGTCCTTCCTTGAAGCCAACGAACCAAGCAGGGCGCATACGAGTACGATAATAAGCAACTCCATGGCAATACCCCTAGTCAATACATTGACGACCCGAAGGCTTGAAGTGATCACTCTGCTGCTTTAGCGATTCCGGTCGTGGTGGAATAAGCGCATTCTGACCAGTTGCGTTGTAGATAATGAGCTGCGAAAAATAGGTCCTTCCACAACGCAGCTGCCACTTGCGGCGCTTGTCCAGCTTTCGTTCCAGCTCGTTAGAATTGGGATTGTCGAGCTTGATTGCCTTCGTCTGAAAGAGTCGACGATCGCGCCGTCCCCGATGAAACTCGTAGAGTTGAAGGCGCCATTTGGGGCGCACTTTCACGTTTGGAATCCACTCAAACGAGGTGTTACAGAAGATCTCAGGCGTGTACTTTGAATCGTATATGGCCCACCCTCTGATCCTAGTACCATAATCTCCCCACGGTCGAATCGTCACACTAGAAGGTCGACATGTCGCGCCGTCAGGGTCGATCTGATTCATCGGGTCATTAGCTACGTACGAGTACGCCGTATCCGTGATCCCGTCCTGCCCTGGCATCGGGTCCACCTGGCGGAAGCGGCCTTGGATTGCGTTGTGAGTGAGGGGCTGGCTCCAACTGCGCGGCGGGATCGAGCGGTGTTTCCTGCATGGTCGAGGGTTCCGGCGTCGCGGCATCGGGTGTCGCTCCTTGTGCGGATCCAGTTCTTGATCCAGTGGGACGTTCACGTGGCGGTTTCGATGACCGACGTGGCCCATGCCACGACCGCTCGGGCCAGTTCAAGAGCTTCGGCCAGGTCATCGTCCGTAGCCTCGTGCAGCGCGTCGGGGTAGCGTGTCGCGACGATGTACGCGTTGAGCGTACGCCACTCGCTCGCGCCGTCTGGCAGGTCATTCGTGGAACTGGCGATCTGCATGAGATCGACGAGATTGTGGAAGTGGGGCACATCGCCGCCGTAGTGGTCGATAACAGCCTTGAGCGCCTTCTCCGCTGCCTGCTGGCAGTGGTAGCACCTGATGCCCACGACCCATCGATTCACGTGGCCGTGCTCGGCGGCGACTTCAAGGTCGGCGCGAGCGAACTCAAGCCACATCGATGCCTCGCCGTCAGGCTGCATACAGCTCCCGGCCGTCCCGTGCGATGTCGCGATACACGAGCCCTGAACGATGCTCGTTTGCCGCCAGATGCGTCGGCGTCGTCACGATGAAATCAGCTCGCGGAATGCCGAGCCGGTAGAGCTGCTTCGCGACATCCAGACAGCGCACGCCCTCCGGCATCACCACCATCAGATCGATGTCCGATCCATCGTGCTGCTCACCCCGCGCAACTGACCCGAACAACACGATGCGCAACGGCTCGACTTCGCCAACGACGAGATCGACTACGCGCTGAATGTCGGCATCGGTTAGCGGCGAAAAGCTCATGCAACGCATCTTCCCAAACCAGCGCGCTCCTATGCCTCGACGACTCCATCCATCACATCGTCGAACGCGCCCGCGACGACCTCGAACGCGTCACCGGCCCCACAGCCTCCGCGCCACCGGAGCGCAGCTACTCGTCGCAGCGGGAGCCTCGCTGGGACTCGTGAGCCAGCAACTCGGTCACGCCGACGACCGAACCACGAAGGGCTACTACGTCGGCAACGTCAGCACGGATGGACTGGCTCAGTTCGACGGGGCGTTTGGGTGAGGAAGCCGTGACCGGGCTAGAACTCGACAGAACTCCCGACTGCATCACGCACGGTCTGAACATCGGAGGCAGCCCACAACATGAGGGCGATCGCGTACAAAACGATCAATGCCAGATGATGACGACCCACCTTGCCTCCGCCCGCAAACACCGACACTAGAACGAGCAAGCTCAAAGCGGCTGACAGGGATCGGAGCATTGCCTCGACGTAGCCCTCGGCCCCCGGCACAGCACTTCCGTCGGAACCCAACGCGTACAATGCGCCGCCCAGCGTGAGCGACGCGCAGAAGTACGCGAATCCCAAGAGAACTTGCTGCCGACCTACGTTATCCACGCTATCTCCCTCTACGAGCATGGGTACCCCATTTTGACCTTGTGGGAAGAGGACTCAGAGGTGCTGTAGCTGTGGGGCCTAACCACAACACCGGTTCCGGTATCCACTGCGGTGTAGTACGTCCAGCCGTGCTCGCCGCTCGATGAACCAGAATACGTGTAGTAGCCGATGGGATTGCAGGCGCGAACCCGCCTGAACTTGTAGTCAAAGTGAATCGTACCGCCCAATGGAGCGCGCTTCTTTCCGGATTTCTTGCTGCAACGCTTCCAAACGCGCATGCCGCCGAGGGTGACGACCTCCTCCTTCAAGCACATCTTTGCCGAGGCAGTCCCGGCGCTGATTGCCGCGCCCAGCGGCCAGCCGTAGGTACAGCTTAACTTCAACTTCGCTTCGATCTTTCGGCGCGTCGACCCGATCCGCTTACCTTCATACGTCGTCGTACACTTGCCCGAGTCATCTCGCTCCAAGAACGACACGATCGGGCCAGCCGCCCTTGACGACATGCCCGTGGGATCAACCCGATTGATCGGGTCACTAGCTGCATACGAGTACGCCGTATCAGTCAACCCATCCTGCCCCGGCAGCGGGTCGATCTGCCGGAAGCGTCCCTGGATTGCGTTGTAAGTACGGGCACCCATCCAGTAGTCCTGATCGACGGTGTTGACGTGCAGGTCGAGCGGCACCGCGCCGTCGCGTCCGCCGAACAGCGGCTTGTTTCGACCTGATACCCATTGGCTGTTGTTGTCGAGCTCGCCCCACGGCGTGTATCGGTAGTCGACGTAGTTGACTGGATACTGAGTTCCTGGGCGATTGTGATACGTGATCACGTCTCCGCGATGGTTGAAGTACGGGAAGATCGTGGCGGTGTTGATCGCGACCGCCGCGAGCCCCTGCCCATCCCAGGCGAGATCCTGCATGTTCGTGCCGATCAGGTAGCCGAGCAGTTTGCCGTCGGGCGCGTAATCGTAGGTCGTGCTGGTCCAGCCTGTGCTCGCCGGGTGGTTGATCGCTGCGAGCTTGCCATCGTGCGACCACACAACCGACGTGTCGGTACCACGATGATCGGGCTGATCCATCCAGTTGCACTCGAGATGATCGCCGGTCGAGCTGTCGTACTGGTTGCCGCGCGCGTCGAATTCCCAGTTGACGCCCGTCGACGTGTACGAATCCGTGTAGTTCCAGATGAACCGCTCGGTCACACGCCCCTGACTATCGTGCTCGAAATGACGGATCCGCATCGGGTGCGACACCATGTACCGCGCCGCCGCCGCACGAGTTCCCGAGAACGTCGTCGGATCCGTCGGCGGAGCCACGGCAGATGCGAGCGCTGCGATGTCGTTTCCGTAGGAGCTGCAGCTGAGCATCCCGTCAGGCTGGTAGCACTGAGCAAGACCGGCATCCTGGCTCGTGGTGTTCGTACCCGTCGGCGCTGCATTGAGCGTTCGATACATCTCGTACAGGTTGCCCTTCGAGTCGTACGTGAAGTCCGTGTGGTACCAGTCGCGCATGAACTCCCAGGACGCCAGCTGGCCAGCTGCGGTGTACGTGTAGCGGTGCAGCGGATACGTCTCGCCAGTCGTTGCGTCGGTGTGCTCGATCAGCACGATTCGGCTCTCCGAATCGTAGTGGTACGTATCGGTCGAGCGGCCATCGATCGACTGCTCGCTCAGTCGGCCAAGCGAGTCGTAGGAGTAACGCTCGACGACCCCGTCGAACGTCGTCTTGGTCTTGAGCCGGCTCGAGTTGTCCCAGTACTCGTAGGTGATCGTGCCGTAGCCCGTGTTCATCGAGATGACGCGGCCTTGGTTGTCGTAGACCCATGCCTGGTTGATCGTCTGGTTCTTGAGGTTGACGTACGTCATCGCGATCACTCGACCGGCAGTGTCATACGTGTACGAACCAGGCTTGCCCTGCATCGTGGTGAACTGCACCACGCGACCGCCGGCGTCGTGCGTGAACGTTCGGATGCCGGTCCAGTCGGTGATCGACAGGATGTTGCCTGCCTCGTCGTAGGCGAAGCTCACGACCATGTTGCCCGGATAGGTGATCGACTCGACTCGGCCGTTCGGATCGTAGACGTATGTCGTGGTGCCGGCGCTCGTCGTTTCGGTCTTGACGTGGCTTGCCGCGTCCCACGTCCAGGTCGTCTCGCCCCGCAGCGAATGCACCTCGCCGATCTTGCGATCGACCTTGTCGTACGTGTACGTGATCGTGGACCCGTCCGGCAGCGTGTGCACGAGCACGTTGCCGTTCGGATCGTGCGTGTAGGTCGAAACGGACGTTCCGCTGGTCACGGTCGTGAGGTTTCCACGCGCGTCGTATTCGTAGCTCGTCGTCTTGGCATCCGTCGACTCGTGGTCGAGCAGCCCACGCGAGTTGTATACGTATTCGGTTCGGTCACCGACCGCATTCACCATCGCGGTTCGCTGGTTCGCGGCGTCGTACTCGTACGTCGTCGCGCCGGTCGTTGAGTCGGTCATCTCCACGAGGTTGCCAGCCGCGTCATAGCTGTAGCTGATCGATCGACCGTCCGGGTAGGTGACGCTCGATGTACGTCCGAGCTCGTCGTAGTCCCACGAGGTGACGTTCCCGGCGGGGTCGGTTTCGCTGATCTTGCGGCCGGCCCAGTCGTAGGTGTAGGCCACGACGGTGCCGTCGGGGCGCTGCTCGGCGGTTACTCGACCGAGCTCGTCGTGGCTGAGGTCGGTGGTCAAACCGCGCTCGTCGGTGCGCGAGACCTGCAGTCCTGCGTCGTCCCACTCGGCAAGGTTGTACGTGCCGTCGGGATTGTCGGTCCGTACGATGTTGCCGGCGGGATCGAGCGTGTAGCTCGTACGTTCGGCGTTTGCATTCTCGACCCAGTCGACGCGGCCGGCGGCGTCGTAGCCGGTGCGGGTCGTCTCGTTCTCTGCGTTCGTGACGCTGGTCTCGCGGCCGAGCGCATCGTAGCCATAGGTCGTTGAATAGCCGCGCTGGTTGGTCTCGATGCGCGGGTTGTCGAGTTGTGTGAACGAGGTGCTCGTCGTGAAACCGCCGGGCTCGACGGTACCGATCTCGTTGCCGACCCCGTCGTAGCTCGTCTGCGTGACATTCCCCGCGGGATCGGTCTCGCTCACCTCGTTGCCGACGGCGTCATAGTCGAACATCGTCGTACGATTCAGCGGATCGGTCTCGCTCGTGGGATTGTCGACCGCGTCATAGGTCGTCGTGGTCATGTTGCCGCGCTCATCGATCGACTCGACCACATTGCCGAACGCGTCGTAATGCGAGATGCGCGTATTGCCGAGGGGGTCGACCTCGACGCTCGGGCGCCCCTGCTCGTCATACGTCGTCGAACGCTCGTTGCCACCTGCATCGATGGTCTTGGAGACAAGTCCATCAGGCGTGTACTGCGTCTCGGATCGATTGCCCGCACCGTCAACGACCGCGACCTGGCGGCCCGCCGCGTCGTATTCGTACGTCGTGGCCGCGAGCTCCCCGGTCTGCGTCGAGAGCTGCTGACCAGCTGCGTCGAACGTTGCGCGCTCGAGGTGGTGGGTCTGCGAGTCGGTATCGACCCAGTACTTGTCCTGCACCTGACCGGTATCGGAGTAGGTGTAGTGGATCGTGGCTCCGACCGGCGGGTTCATCACCGCAGGTTGCCGACTGGTGCCGACATAGGTCCACTCCGTGGTCTCGTTGAGCGGCGTGGTCTCGGTCAGCTTGCGCCCATACGCGTCGTAGGTCGAAGTCGTTGTATTGCCTTCGGCGTCGGTCACCGCGTGTGCATTTCCAAGCGCGTCGTATTGGCTGTAGGTGGTCTCGTTGCCGTCCTCGTCAATTTCGCTGAGAAGCACTCCGGTGGCCGGGTCGTATGTCGCCTCGGTGGTGTCACCGAGCTCGTTCTCGGTGTACTCGACCTGACCACGGTCGTTGTAGTCGGTGAACCGCTCCTCGCCGGCTGGATCCACGTGACCGATCTCCTGACCGAGCTCGTCGAGGTCGGTACCTTCGGTGCGGCCCTCGAAGGTGGTCTCTACATCCGACGTGTCGCCCTCAAAGTTGAACGTGCGCTGCTTGCTGGACTCGTCAAGGACCAGCGTGGTCTCCGCAAAGCCTTCATCGAAGTCCGTCAGGCGCTCGGTGGTGTCGAAGTGCAGCACGCCCCGCGGAGTCGTGACCGAATCGATGACTGCGCCTTGCCGCAGGTCGAACTGGCTCTGCGGGAACGCTGCGTAGGTGTAGGTCTGCGGCGTATCTCCTTCGGGATTGGTTACCGCAGTCAGGCGCAGCTGTGAATCGTAGGAATACGTCGTGCGGCGACCGAGTGAATCGTCGACCCAGGCAACTCGATTGTTTGCGCCCACGTGGGTCCTGACCAGATGTGATGCATCGTCGCTGATGACCACGTCATAGCCGCCGTCCGTCGTGGGAGCGGGTGCCGAGTAGTGGATCGCGGTGCCGTTCGGCCACGACTCGCGAACAAGGCGACCGTCCGCTCCGAACGAAAGCGTGCGCGCGTCGGGAAATGTGATCTGGTACGGCTCATCGACGGCGGTGAGTGGGTCTGGATTCGAGCGAAGCTGCCCGACTTGTCCAGGCGCCGGGTCAAAGCCGCCACCAGCCTTCGGAACGAACGGCCACTGACGCCCAGTGGCATCCTCGTAGGTCACCACGAGGTCAGGGCCGGTCACGAGCCGCTGCTCGAAGGACATGCGCCAGCCCTGACCGAGCACGCCACCAACGAGGTCCTGGCTGTTGTAGCTGCGGCCCACCCCGAACTGCACGCCACCGGACCCGGTCTGTGACACGTCGGTGAACGTCGCATTCAACGCGCCGGTGCCGTGCAGCACACTCAACCCGGCACCGACATCGGTCTGGGCTGCATTGGCGAGGCTCGATGTCATCATCGGCTTGGTCGTGGCAATCTCGACGTTTGTGGTTTCGAGCACTCGCATTGGGCCGCTCCCTGGCGTGAAGAGCAGTTGCAAGGTGTACTCACCATTCTGTAGTGGCGTCGTGTCCCACACGAAGTCCGTTTCGCCCAACCCGACCGGTGCTCCGATGGCGAACGTGGCACCAGTCGCTTGCGAGGTACCCCACAGTTGCGCCGTACCCGGTTCGAGATCTTCGGCGACTTGCAGGAAGACGTCGTATTTTCCTCCGACGGTGCCGTCGATCGGGTCTGGGTCGAGAATGGGATCCGCGGTATCGAACTCGATGGTCTCCTCGAGCGTCGTGTCTGGATTGTTGAGACCGTCTGCAACGAAGTATTCGATGGAGTATTGAGTGGCCGGCGCAAAATCGTAGGCGACCGCAAATTGACAATTGACGACTGGCCACGACGCTTCAGGCGTATCCGCACCTTCACTGGTGACATCGACATGACCGCCGCCACCGGTGCAGCCGTAGCCGTCGTCGATCGCGCTGATCGAGATCGTTCGAACGCCTCCTTGGACGATCATCCCATCTACGTCCGGAGCAATCGACACGAGCGTCGGCTCCGTCTCGTCGATGAAGCTCCGTGTCATCGGATCGAAGAATGCCCCACGCGAGGAGCCAGCGGGCAGTATCTCCGTCGCCGTCTGGCGCATCTGCCAGCGAACTCCACCCTCGGGTGGACCGTTATGGGCGTCGTTCCACGAGATTGTCGTCGATCCGGTCTGTGTGCCGCCGGCAGAGCGAGTGAAGTCTCCCATCGACGTGCCGCTCGCAAGGGTCGGCGACTCCCCGATCGAGTCCGTCAATCGAACCGACTGGTAGTTCGACATCTCCCATTCGAACGTGCCGAACAGCGACCACCAATCCGCGCCGGGAGGCGGTCCACCCATCAGACACGCGGCGCTCGCAAAGCTTGTCGTGGTGCCATAGAACGTACGGCCCGTTCCCGTACCTGCGAAGTTGATCCGGAATCGATCGGATTCGCACGTCGCGCCAATGCCATTGCCATCGCTAGTGGTCGAAGCGTCCGACGTGTCGGTCGTTTCGGGGACCGGGTTTGGCGTGTAGTAGAAGCTCGGGTCGATCGCGACCGGAAATGCCGCGGCGGCAGCGCCGGACCCGTCGTCAACGATCGGTGTCCAATGCAGGGTCAGCTGCGAGCCGTTTGCCTCGTACCACGCTGGCACGATCATGCCATCTGCATCGTGGGCTCGAGGAAGGCCGCCAAGCTCGATCCGATCGCCGCCGGCAAGCAGGACATCCAGCCCGGAATCGGTCGTGTCCAGCACCGCGCCCACGGGGAGTTGCAATTGCCAGCTGAGCGATGTCGGGGCATCCGGGCTTGTTGCGATCGCGAACTCCTTCACGCCGGATCCCATTGCGATGTCGAGCACGTCGGCATGAGGCCATGCACTCGGATACAGAACTCGGTCAGGATAGGAATCCAGCACCTGGCCGTCGGGTGCGTTCGCGTTCACGTCCTCGGGAACCGCGCGGACTTCACCATGTCCGTTCGGCAGGGTCCAGCGAATGCCGTCCGCATGCCGGGTCGGGAACGTTGCGTCATAGGACACGTTCGCAGGGGCAAACCCACCCGCGACGGAGACAAGCGTGGTGTCGATCGCTGCAAGCTGGCCCTGAGCGTTGCGGGCGTAGAAGTTGCCTTTGCTCCAGATTCGCTTCGTTGCGCCGGCACTGTCCACTACGTCCATCACGACGGTGTGCTCGTTCGTTGCATCGACGAGCACGCCCATCCCCAGGCCACTCTGGTACCGGCTCTCGAGGACCTCCGGTAGGAACTGCTCGATACGATCCTGCGCACGGGTGAACGCGTTGACGAACACGACCTCGACGTCGAACTCCACCGACGCCGAGTTCCCCTGCGAATCCTCTGCGGAGCAGGTGACGTGGTAGCTGCCGGGTGCAAGCACCGATCCGCTAGCGGGATCACACGTCGACGTCAGCGCGCCGTCGACATCATCGACTGCATCCACAGCGAAATCGACCGGCTCGCCACTTTCGCTGGTGACCTCGATCGTTGCTGGGCCGGTGTACTCGATCGTCGGCGGCGTGACATCGAGCACGACGATCATGAAGGAGCTGGATGCTGTGTTTCCGGCGGCGTCCTGCGCTTCGCAGGTGACGATCGTCGTGCCGATCGTGAAGAGGCTCCCGCTGGGGTGGTCGCACGAGACGTCGACCGTTCCCGAGACGGCGTCGGTCGCATCGACGGTGTATGTGACGGTCGCCCCATTCGCGTCGGGGGCGTCGACGGTGATCGTCGCCGGCAGCGCGAGCGTCGGCGGCGTGGAATCCTGAATCGTCACGGTGAACAGCGCCTGCGCTTCATTGCCTGCAGCGTCCTGAGCCGTGCAGGTCACGACTGTATCGCCGATCGGGAACGTCGAACCAGACGCGGGATCACACACGACACCGACGGTGCCATCGACATCGTCGCTGGCGGTGACATCGAATGTCACGTCAGCTCCCGAGCTCGAGTTGGCTTCGTGGACAAGATCGCCTGGGGTCGTGATCGCGGGCGCGGTCTGATCGCCGGCTTGCACCGTGATGTCGACGTTCAGCGAATGGGAATGCTTGAGGTTTCGTAGACA
>JAGQUL010000248.1:0-615 GCA_020438525.1 Thermoleophilia bacterium
CGAACGAGCACCGGGTCGATCTCGGGCGCGTAGAGGTCGACGCCGTGGTACGCCACGCGACCCGTCAGCGACGCCGCCGGGATCAGGTCGTTCATGCGGTTGAGCGCGCGCAGCAGGGTGCTCTTGCCACACCCCGACGGCCCGATGAACGCGGTGATCGCCTGCTCCGGAACGTCGAGCGTGACATCCGCGATCGCCGGTCGGTCGTCGTAGGCGACGCTCACCGAATCCAGCTCGAAGACGGTCGGCTTCGGTTCCGGCAGCGGCCGGGCGACGTCGGTCACCGTCGCCGTGAACGTGGTGTCGATCGTGTGTGCCATGGTCGCTTCCTTCGGCCGGTCACTCATATCGTCCTCGGATCCAGATCGCGAGGGCGTTCATCGCCAGCAGCACGCCGAGCAGGATGAGGATCCCTGCGGCGGCGACGTGCTGGAACTCCTCCTGCGGACGCGAGACCCAGTTGAATACCTGGATCGGCACCGCCGTGAAGCGATCGTTCGGGCTCGTCGGCACGAAGCTCACGTAGGTCAGCGCGCCGAGCGTGATCAGCGGCGCGGTCTCGCCGATCGCTCGCGACAGGCCGAGGATCATCCCGGTCATGATCCCGGGGATCGC
>JAGQUL010000248.1:697-1748 GCA_020438525.1 Thermoleophilia bacterium
GTGGCGACGACGACGATCGGAAGCAGCAGCAGCGTGAGCGTCATCGCTCCGGCAAGGACCGAGCGGTCGAGCGACATCCCGCGCACGAACACCGCCAGGCCGAGCAGCCCGTACACCACCGACGGGACCGCGGCGAGGTTCGCCACGTTGATGTCGATGAAGCGCCTGATCCGGCCCGGGCGTGCGAACTCGTTCAAGTACACGGCCGCGCCGACGCCGAGCGGCAGCGTCATTGCCGCGA
Organism: Thermoleophilia bacterium; assembly: GCA_020438525.1. Next base: position 939 of record JAGQUL010000248.1, read on the forward strand.
CCAGCACCATCAGCCACATCGTGCCGACGAGCGCGGGCATGATTCCGGCCTTCTCCGCGAAGCGCGAGTCGAGCGAGGTCAAGAAGCTCGAGTCGAGGTATCCGGCGCCGTCGCGCACCACGTCGACGAACAGCACGAGCAGCACCACGATGCTGGCGAGCACGGCCAGCATCAGCAGCAGCACGAACGCGAGCTCGCGCGGCCGGTGCTCGAGCCGGCGACCTCCGAGCGGAAGTCGCAGGGCCGCGGGTCGCACGCTGGTGGTCGTCGTCATCAGTACTGCTCCCTGATCCGCTCGACGATCCGGACCGCCACGAGGTTGAGCGCGAAGGTGATCGTGAAAAGCACCGCGCCGAGCGCGAAGATCGTGAGGTACGCAGTGCTTCCCGCAGGAGTGTCACCGAGCGACACCTGCACGATGTATGCGGTGATCGTCTGTGCCGGCTCGCGCGGGTCGGCGGTGAGCTGCGCCATCTGCCCTGCGGCGATCGCGACCACCATCGTCTCGCCGATCGCGCGCGATGCCGCAAGCAGCACGCCCGCGGCGATTCCCGATAACGCGGCGGGAACCACGACGCGCAGCGCCACGGTCCGCCGCACTGCACCGAGCCGGTACGCCGACTCGCGCAGCGCCGCCGGCACCGCTCGCATCGCGTCCTCCGCGATCGACGCGATGAGCGGCACGATCATGATCCCGACCACCAGCCCCGCGGCGAGCACGTTGAACACGCGCGTTCCGGGCAGCAGCTGCTGCAGCACCACCGGCGTGAGGAACGTCAGCGCGAAGTAGCCGAACACGACGGTCGGGAT
>JAGQUL010000249.1 GCA_020438525.1 Thermoleophilia bacterium
ACCAACGTGGTGGTCAGCAAGTACTTCTACGGCGAACCAGGAACGAACGAGCGTGAGAAGAGCGTGCGTCAATTGATCCATCGCGTAACGCGCACGATTGCCGACTGGGGTATTGCCGATGGCTACTTCGATTCGGCCGCTGATGGTGAAAACTTTTACAACGAACTGTCGTGGCTGTGCCTGCACCAATGCGGCTCGTTCAATTCGCCGGTGTGGTTTAACGTCGGACTATTTCAGCAATACAACGTCGTCGGCTCGCCTTGCACGTGGAGCTACAATCCAGAGTCGTGCCAGGTCGAGCAGCCGGACAATCCCTATGAATTCCCGCAAGGTTCCGCCTGCTTCATTCAAAGCGTCGCGGACAATATGGAAGACATCATGCGGCTGGCCAGCAGCGAAGCGATGCTCTTCAAGTTCGGCAGCGGCACCGGTACCGACTTGTCGACCATTCGCAGTAGCCGTGAAAAGCTCTCCGGCGGAGGAACTCCCTCGGGACCATTGTCGTTCATGAAGGTCTACGACTCGATCGCCGGCGTCGTCAAGAGTGGTGGCAAGACGCGACGAGCGGCCAAGATGCAGTCGCTCAAAGTGACTCACCCCGATGTGCTCGAGTTCATCGAGTGCAAATGGAACGAAGAGCAAAAGGCGCACGCCTTGATTCGCCAAGGCTATGAAGCCAACTTCAATGGCGAAGCCTACTCATCGGTCTTCTTTCAAAATGCCAACTTGTCCGTCCGCGTGACCGACCCGTTTATGGAAGCGGTTCGCGATGACAAACAATGGTCGACTACGTGGGTCAGCCAGAAGACCAATGGCCAGCCGCCCAAGTACCAAGCGCGAGATCTGCTCAATCGGATGGCCGAGTGCGCATGGAACTGTGGCGATCCAGGCGTGCAGTACGATACGACGATCAACAACTGGCACACCTGCCCGAAGTCCGGTCGCATCAACGGATCGAACCCGTGCAGCGAGTACATGCACGTCGACAACTCCGCCTGCAACCTCGCGTCGCTCAACCTGCTCAAGTTCGTCGACGAGCGCGGCCACTTCGACGTGGACGCCTACGAGCAGGCGATCGACGTGACGATCACCGCCCAGGAGATCATCGTCGGCTTCTCGAGCTACCCGACGCCGAAGATCACCGAGAACGCGATCAAGATGCGCCAGCTCGGCATCGGCTACGCCAACCTCGGCGCGCTGCTCATGAACGAGGGCCTGCCCTACGACTCCGACGAGGGGCGCGCGATCGCCGGTGCGCTCACCGCGATCCTCACCGGACGCTCGTACCGACAGAGTGCCCGCATGGCCGAGCGCCTGGGTGCGTACGAGGCGTACGCCGAGAATGCCGACGACCACCTGCGGGTCATGGAGCAGCACCGCGCCGCGATCAGCAACATCACCGGCGAGATGGTGCCCGAGCACCTGATGCACGCCGCTCGCCGCAGCTGGGACGAGGCGATCGAGCTGGGCCGCACGCACGGTTACCGCAACGCGCAGGCGTCTGTGCTCGCACCGACCGGCACCATCAGCTTCATGATGGACTGCGACACCACCGGCATCGAGCCCGACTTCTCGCTCGTGAAGCAGAAGAAGCTCGTCGGCGGTGGCGACATGACGATCGTCAACCAGACCGTGCCGCGTGCGCTCGCCAAGCTCGGCTACGCAACGCACGAGGTCGACCAGATCGTCGCGTGGATCAGCGAGAACTACACGGTCGTGGGCGCGCCCTTCCTCAAGGAGGAGCACTACCCGATCTTCGACTGCGCGGTGGGTGATCGCGCGATCTCCTACATGGGTCACGTGAAGATGATGGCTGCCGCGCAGCCGTTCCTCTCGGGCGCGATCTCCAAGACGGTGAACATGCCGGAGACCTCCACGGTCGAGGACGTCGTGGACCTCTACACCGAGGCGTGGAAGCTTGGCGTGAAGGCCATCGCGATCTACCGCGACGGCTCGAAGACCGCGCAGCCGCTCGCCTCGAGCAAGGACGAGAAGGCCGAGGCTCCTGCCGAGACGCTGACGCAGCCGGTTCGCCGCCGCCTGCCGCTCGAGCGGCACGGCATCGGCCGCAAGTTCCAGGTCGGCGAGTACACCGGCTACATCCACGTCGGCCTGTTCGAGGACGGAACCCCGGGTGACATCTTCGTCGACATCGCGAAGGAAGGCACCACGCTCGCCGGCCTCATGAACTCGCTGATGATCAGCGTGTCGCTCGGCCTGCAGTACGGCGTTCCGCTCGAGGTGTACGTGCAGCGCTTCTCGCACATGCGCTTCGAGCCGAGCGGCTTCACGAACGATCCCGACATCCGCAACGCCAAGTCGATCGTCGACTACATCTTCCGATGGATGGGGAAGAAGTTCCTCACCGTCGACCAGCAGATGGAGCTCGGCATCCTCACGCCGGAGGTGCGCGCTCGCATCGCCGCCGGCTACTCGGCAGCGGAGGCGGTCGCGGCGACGCCCGCACCTGCAGCGGAGCCGACCGCAACGGCCGCTCCGACCCCGGACGCCGACGTCGACCGGCCCGCACCGGGCGAGGGTCAGTCGTCGCTGTTCAACGCCTACGGCGACGCGCAGGAGTGCTCGCGCTGCGGCGGACGCATGATCCGCACCGGCGCGTGCTACACCTGCACCGACTGCGGCCAGAACACCGGCTGCGGCTGATCGATCGCCAGACCGACGATGCCCGAGGGGTCGGCTCGCGCCGGCCCCTCGCTGCATCGGTGCAGGAGTGGACCAACTGCACCATCCGATCTCACGACGCGGGTGCGTCGTTGGTTGAATCGCACCATGCTGATCGCGCCCGTCTCCGCCTCCATGCCCTCGTCCCCCGCTGCCGACGACGTCGTCGTGACGCGAGGCCGGTCGCTGCCGTCGACGCAGGACATCAACGACCCCGCGCCGCGCTTCATGCGCGTGTACTCCGACGAGATGTTCTCGCTGCTGGGTCTCACGTCGCTCAGCTACTCGTCGGCGTCGCCCGACCGGATCAGCCTGCGCTTCCAGAACTACGACCTGGCGAAGCTCGCCGACGGCATCCTCAAGGACACGGTGCTCGGCGCACGACTCGTGATGGCCGACAGCGACGGCACCGCGTACGACATGAGCCGTCCGGCGGCTGGCTGGGCGACCTACCCGACGAACCTCGCGCGTGCTGCAGCCGCGCTGCCCGGCGTGACCGGATACCGCTGGTTCGGACGCGACTCGTTCCTGTTCACGACCGACAGCACGGCGACCCGAGTGAAGCTGCAGCAACTCGTCGAGCGCAGGTTCGACGACACCTGGACCGCGTACTGGAAGGGCGAGTGCTTCGGACCGGGCTGCAGGCCCGACCCGAAGCCGCCGACCGGCGAGATCTGAGCCGAGTTCGGCGCGACCGGTCCGCGGGACCTGCGAGGATGCGACGCATGCCGTCCCGCCGGAAGCGTCCCGAGATCTCGCCGTACATCGATCGGTTCGGCGTGCTGCTGCTGATCACGATCGTCGCGCTCGTGCTGCTGTCGCTGATCGACATGCGCTCGTCCTACCTCGGCGCCGCGATCGTGCAGTCGAGCGTCGTCGTGGTGCTGCTGCTCGCGCTGCGGGCCAGCGGCGTGCCGCGGCGCAGGCGCCGGCTGTTCGACTGGCTGCTGCTGGTCGGCCTGTTCGCGACGATCGCGATCGCGGTGTTCGACCACTTCGACCCGGGTGCACTCAGCTCGGATGCGCCCCGATCGTTCAGTCCGCTCGCGCTCGTGGCGGGGATCCTGGCGCCGATCCTGATCACCAGGCGCGTGCTGCACCACGAGCGGGTGACGCGAGCGACCGTGCTGGGTGCGATCGCGTCGTACCTGCTCATCGCGCTGGCGTTCGGCATGGTGTTCCTGGCGGTCGACGAGTACCAGGCGACTCCGTTTTTCGGGCACGAGCAGCCCACGACGGTCTTCTTCTACTTCAGCCTCGTGTCGGTCGCGACGCTCGGCTACGGCGACTTCACGCCGGTCACGCCGCTCGGGCAGCTGCTCGGCGCGATGGACGCGGTGGTCGGCCAGGTGTTCCTGGTGACGTTCGTCGCGATGATCGTGGGACGCCTCGTGGGCGAGGGATCGGCCGGCCTGACGGGGTCTGCCGCGCCCGCGCGCGACGCGTCGGAGGACTGAGTCCGCCGATGCCGCTCGAACGGATCAGACGCGAGCTGCGACGGATCCGGGCGCACCTGCCCGGGGAGCGGTTCGAGCGCACGCACGAGCGACACCGGATCAACAACCACGCGGTGCGCGTCACGGTCATCGCCGTCGGATGCGGCGTCATGGTGATTGCCGCTGTGACGTTCTGGGTCCCGGGGCCGAACTTCGTGATCGTGCTCGCCGGCCTTGCGCTCGTCGCCGGTCAGTGGCGGTTCGTCGCGCGGATGCTCGATCGCGGCGAGGTTGCCGCGCGTCGCTGGCACGAGCAGACCTGGGAGCCGATGCCGCGCTGGAGGCGTCGTTCGATCCTCGCGGTGGTGTGGCTAGCGGGCGCGTGTCTGGCCCTGGCGATGGCATACGTTTCGTGGCGACAGGGGCTGCTGCCGTTTCTGCCGTGACACGGCCTGCGCGATCGCACGGCTCTGCAGGGGCCGGGAATGGTCCGCGCCGGGTGGGCCGTCAGAATTTCAGGCGAAGCAGCCGGCGCGCGGCGGTGAGCGCGCGAACGCCTCGTTCGGCGAGCACCGACTCGCCGACCCGCACCGCTTCGCTGCGAAGCTCGGTGTGGAACGATGCGTAGTCCGCTGCGAGTGTCGCGTCCTCGACACGCGCCATCACCTCGCGTGCACGGGTCATCGAGCTGTGTGACAGGTTCATGGAACCGACGGTGACCACGTCGTCGGCCATCCAGCCCTTTGCGTGGGTCATGGTAGTGCGCTCGTAGATCTCCACGCCGGCGTCGAGCAGCTCGCGATAGTGCGTGCGTCCCAGGCGAATGAACGGCTCGTCGAACCCCACGCCCGGGCCCGACACGACGAGCTTCACGTCGACTCCTCGTCGTGCCGCGTCGGCCAGTGCCCGAATCGCGTCGGGCGAGGTCGCGTACGTGCTGGTCGCCCAGAGGCGATGCTTCGCCGTGGCGGCGTCGCGCAGGAAGGACTCCGTCGCGGCCAGGTCGACGTTCGGGCGGTTCTCCAGGAGCGTGACCGCTGCACCGGCGTCGGCGAGGGACTCGCGCGACGCGTTCGCCACCGCGGCTTCGCGCAGCTTCGCGCCGATCGATCCGAGTCGCGCCGCGGCGCGCGCGTCGAGCGGGCCGGACAGATCGCGCCAGGTCGTCAGCGCATGTGCGCCGCCGACCGCGCCGACCGGACCTTCCATGCGCAGCATCACGTCGGTCCACGTATCGTACTTTGCGCCGAATCCGAGGCCGCCTGCATATGCGATCCAGTCGTCGATCTCGACCAGCTTGCGATGCTCCCAGACGCCGCCCGGAAGCATGCCCCACGACCGTTCGACCTTCGCGCCGGCCGCTTCGAGGCGACGCTGCATCTCGCGGGCCGCAACCCAGCCGCGCTCCCGGAATCCCCAGCCGTCGATCATCACGCGCACGTCGAGGCCTTCGCGCGCCTTCTGCTCGAGCAGTTCGAGGATGCGTGCACCGCCGCCGTCGGGCTCCCAGTTGAACTGCGCGATGGTGATCGAGTGCTTCGCGTTGGCGATGTCGTCGTAGAGCCTCGGCAGCACCTGCTCGTTGCGGCGCAGCAGGGTCACGTGGTTGCCGAGCGTTCGAGGCGCCCGCGGAACGTGTTCGCTGCCGTGGGCTGCGCCGTGGGTGAGCAGGTGGCCGATCAATGCGTCGGCATCGCCGCGGAACGGACGGAGCAGGTCGACCAGCGCGGGTTCGAGCAGAGTCGCACGACCCGTGCCGGCATCGTGGAGCGCCTGGCTCGCGGGTCGCCAGCGATGCCCCAGTCGCTGCAGGACGAGCGAGACGTCGTCTGGTCGCAGATGCGTGTCCACGAATCGTGCCGCGGTGTCGAGCGCCTGGTCGGTCGCGACATCGAAGCGGGTGTTCACGACCTTGTCGGCAGACGCGTAGATCGCCTCGTCGGGGAAGGCGGTCACGAGCCCGAGTTCGCGGCGAAGGCGTGTTCCCAACGCTTCCGTCATCGGTCCCCGTCCCCGTGTTTCCCCGTAGTCTCGACGCACCGGTGATCGATTGCGGTGCGCAGGGGCGATCCGACACGCCTCCATCCGATTGTCGACTGGCATCGCGCTGGTGTTGCACGTGCTCGTTGCACGGATCCCAGCCTGCTCTGGGCTCGGTCAAGCGGCGCACGCCGCGGACCGATGCGAATCCCGCGTGAACGAAGCCCCCCGACCACATGGCGCCGCACCCGGCGGCAATCAGCACGCGTCCGTCGACGACGACGTTCGCGCACGCCTGCGTCTGGCCCCGGAACAGCGGATCGAAGTCGCACTCAATGCCCGGATCGCACGATGGTCGCGTGCGTTCCACGCAGTGATCACGTTCGCGGTCGCCGTGATCGTGTTCCTGCCTGGCGCCGCGAACACGGGGTCGGTACTGCAGCGAACCGTCGCCGCGTTGGTGGCGGGCAGCGTGTTCATGCTCGCGTTCCGGATGGAGCGTCGCAACATCGCGTTCGCCCGCCTGAGCGGGTTCGCGCGCAGCATCTATCAGGCACGAGCGGTGGCGCTCGGTGCGATCGTGCTCGGCGCGGTGGCGTACTACTTCCCGTCGATCGAGGTCACCTCCGAGCGCGTAGCGATCGCCGCGGCAGCGATGTTCGCGGCCGGCGCGCTGTGGGGCGCGCTCACCCGAAACCTGCTCGGCGGCCGGCCGGTCCACCGCGTGCTGCTGGTCGGCGACGGCGAGCGCGTGGGGCGCTTCCTTGCCGATTTCGAACGCGACCCGCATCCCGGCTACGAGCTGGTGGGGCTGCTCACCGACACCGGGCGCGGCCTGCCGGAGGATGTGGCCGGCGACACGACGCTCGACGAGATCATCGCGATGTTCGACGAGACCACGCAGGCCGGGGTCGATGCTCGCGTGCTCGGCACGCTCGACGACCTCGAGACGGTGCTCGCGTCCGAGGCGATCGACACCGTGGTGGTGAGCGTGCGCCGCAACCGCCTCGAGCTGTTCAGCCGCCTATCGGGCTGGGGCGGCGAGATCAGCGTGCAGGAGCTGCCGGCATTCAGCGAGCACGTGTTCGGTCGCGTGCCGGTCGACGTCATCAATGCCGCGTGGTTCATGCACCTGATCCACCCCTTCTACCGGCCGTACTCGCGCTTCGCCAAGCGCGCGGGCGACATCGTCGCCGCATCGTTCATCGGCCTGCTCGCGCTGCCGGTGATCCCGCTTGCGGCGCTGTGGATCAAGCTGATGAGCCCGGAGGCCCCGGTCCTGTTCCGGCAGGTGCGCGTGGGCGAGGGCGGGCGCGAGTTCACGCTCGTGAAGTTCCGCACGATGCGACCCGGCGGCGACGGCAGCTGGACGATCGACACCGACCCGCGCATCTTCCGTGGCGGCGTGTTCCTGCGAACGACGCGGATCGACGAGCTGCCGAACCTCTGGAACATCCTGCGCGGGCACATGAGCTTCGTCGGCCCGCGACCGGAGCAGCCGCGGTACGTCGCCGAGCTGGAGCAGGAGATCCCGTACTACCAGCGGCGCCACATGGTGAAGCCGGGCCTCACGGGCTGGGCGCAGGTGCGTCAGGGCTACACCGACAGCGTCGATGGCGCCGCCGGAAAGCTCGGCTACGAGCTCTACTACCTCAAGCACCAGTCGGTGTTCCTCGACTTCGTGATCTTCCTCGAGACGATCCGCGTGGTGCTGATGCGGTTCGGATCACGGTAGGACCGGGCCGCTGCCGGGTAGGGAACGTCCGTGACGAGCGACCATGCATTCGGTTCGAACGAGCTGACCCCCGACCTGCTGCGCGGCGTGCAGTTCGAAGAGCGCGACGGGATGATCCCTGCCGGCGAGGTCCGGACCTTCCTCGAGAACGCCGCGAGCGCGCTCGATGTGCTGTTGTCCCAGGACGGCATCACGGCGATGAAGCGCGAGATCGATCGTAGCGCCGACATCGCGACGCAGGTGCTCGATGCCGGGCAGACCGCCGCCGAGCAGCTTCGGCGACAGGCGGCGGAGGAGGCGAAGCGAATCCTCGACGAGGCGCGCGATGCCACGCTCGGCCTGCGCGAGACGGTCGATGCGGAGATCGAGCAGGCGCGTGAGCAGGTCGAGGCGATGCGCGGCACCTTCATCCAGGACCTGCGCGACCTGTACGACCGGATCGGCGCGTCCCTGTACCGCTTCGAGCGCGCCGCGGAGGAGTCCGCCGTCGCACCGATCAAGGAGCCCGCACGCGACCTGGCTGCGGGTTCAGGCTCAGGGATCGATGCGGGCACACCACCACGCGCGGGATCGCAGTCGGCGACGCCCGCCCACGCGAGTGATGCGCGCGTCATCGATGCAGCCGATTCCACGACCGGCGACGTGGATCAGGACGCCGCTGATCTGCCCGAGGGTGCCAAGCCGCCCGCGTGGCGCCAGCTGCCTGCCGAGGCGTGGTCCGCCGCCGACGATGCCGAGCCGGCCGCCGAGCCGCTCACCAACGTCGAGCCGGAGGCCGAGCCCGCGATCGAGCCCGCCGCCGCCGATCCCGGTCCCGAC
>JAGQUL010000250.1 GCA_020438525.1 Thermoleophilia bacterium
CGGCCGCCTCGAGCACGCCCGCCACGCCCACGACTGCGGGCAGTCCGAGCTCGCGTGCCACGATCGCCGCGTGCGAGAGCGGGCCGCCCCGTTCGGTGACGAGCGCAGCGCACTGCATCATCAGCGGCATCCACGCGGGATCCGTCGACCGGCACACGAGCACTGCGCCGTCCACGTCGAGCTCGGCGAGGGGGTCGACGACGACCAGCACGCGTCCCGATGCCGTGCCCGCGCTCGCCGGGATGCCACGCAGCTGGACCGGACCGATCGACACGACGTTGCCGGTGTCGAAGTCGCGAACCTCGAGGTCGTTTCCGGATGAGCGCCGTGCCCCGTCGGGCCGGGCGTCGACCGCCGCGCCGCGCGCGACGCGCCGCAGCTCGTCGATCGTGAGGTCGTACACGAGCTCCGCGCGATCGAGCAGGCCGTCGCGCACCAGCCGTGCCGCGAGCGTAGCCACGAGCGCGCGGATCGCCGCGTACCACGTCGCGCGATCGCGGGCCACCGACTCGCGGCGCGCGGTCATCGACCGCGCGTGCGCCACGATCGCCGCGAGCTGCTCGTCGCGCTCGAGCTCCTCGCGCAGCTCGTCACGCGGCTCGACGGACACGTGCCGGGACGGCGTGGTCGACGCAAGGCGCAGCAGGTCGTCGTCGCCCAGCATCGCGAGCGGCGGCTCCTCGAGCACGAGCTCGCGCATCGCGTGCCAGCCATCGATCCCTGTGCGCCACTGCTCGAGCAGCCGCACGCGCTCCGGCCCGTCGGCGAGCTGCGCTGCCGCGAGCGATTCCAGATGCGGCGGCACCTCGATCCCGCCGCCGGCCTGCAGCTGCGCCGCCTCCAGCAGCGCCTGCCCGGGCTCGCGGCCCCGCTCGCGCAGTGCGCCGACCAGCTGCATCGTCGCCTCGACGGCGAGCAGGTCGACGAGCGGCAGCAGCGACCACTCCGACGCCGCGGCGAGCAGCGCGTCGAGCCGCGCGGCCAACGCGTACGCCGGCAGCTCGCCCATAGGCGCTCCGTCGTCGCCCTGTGCGATCGCAGCGGCCGCGGCCTCGTCGATCGCCCGTCGCAGCCGCGCCTGCTCCGCAGCGAGGTCGCGCACCACCCGACGCAGGCGACGCCGACGCCGTCGCGCAGCGAGCAGGTCGAACAGCCCCACCCGGCGATCGGGCGGACGGATCGACGAGCGCGCGATCCCGAACGACGTGGCCGTGCGCGTCGGCAGCGCCACCGCCCCCGGCACGAGCGACACGAAACGCTCCCATGCCGCGGCATCGAGCGCCGGCTGGCCATCCACGACCTGCACGAGCCGTGCGCCGCTCGCGATCGGGTGGTGGCGTCGCCACCGCCGCCGCGGGATTCCGGCGATCCGGGCAAGCTGCTCCCACCCGTGACGGACCGCCACGTCGGCGACGCTGACCGAGAGCGCACGCGCATCGTGGAGCGTCTCGTCGAGCGGGCCATGGTCCCAGCGCGGGACGTGCTGCGGGCGAGGTTGCTGCATTCGCACGGCCCCTACCCACGCGGCGCGATAACGTCCCCGCATGCGCATCCACGACGGGGCATACGGAACGCTGCTGCACGATTACCTGCGCGGCGACGAGACGGTCGACGACCTGTGCATCCGCGCGCCCGCGCTCGTGGTCGACGCCCATCGCGCGTACCTCGATTCCGGCGCGCAGGTGATCCAGACCAACGCGTTCCTGTCACACGTGCGCGGCTCGTCGCGTCGCAGGATGCAGCTGCGGGCAGCAGCACACGAGTGCGTCCTGGAGGCGATCGCAGCGGTGGCAACCGGGGAGAGCGACGACGACCAGCCGGCCGCGGCATGGACCATCGGTCCCGCTGGTGACGAGCCGCGCGCGTTCTGGGAGACGATCGAGCAGGCGCTCGAGCGCGAGGCCGGGATCGTGCTGTGCGAGACCGTCACGTCGCGCGGGATCGCCGATGCGCTCATCGCCGCGTGGGCCGACGTGGCACGCGGCATCCGCGATGTCGAGCTGCTGCTCGGGTGCTCCACGGATCCGACGGATCGCGCGCGATCGGGATGGATCGTCGAGCTCGCATCGGAGGCGCCGCAGGACGTGCTGCTCGGGCTCAACTGCTGCGAGGGACCGCTCGGGATGCGCGGGCTGCTCGAGGAGCTCGCGCAGGTGCGCGGGCGCACGTGGGCGATGCCGAGCGCGGGCCTGCCGACGGGTGATCCACCGCGCTGGCCGCTCGCCGACCCCGATGCGTGGGCCGAGGCGACGCTCGCCGCGATCGACGAGCTGCCCGTGGTGGGCGTCGGCGGATGCTGCGGAACGGGCCCGGACGCAGTTGCGGCATTGGCCGCGAGCGTCCGGACGACAAGGTAACTTCGCGAACCTGCCGATTGCCCACCCGTTTGGCCGCTTTTCGCGTTTGCTCGGGGTTACGGTCGGGAAACGGTCGTTTCATGGTCGCAACCACCGACATCACCACGAGCTTCCAGGCCCGCCGTCTTCGCGGCTACGGTTCGTCGACGGCGTACTCGCTCGGCGTGGAGGAGGAGTTCCAGCTCCTCGATCCCGAGACGTACGAGCTGGTCCCGGTCGTGGAACAGCTGCTCGCCAGCGTTCCCGAGCCCGACCTGGGGCACGTCAAGCACGAGCTGATGCAGAGCGTGGTGGAGACCTCCACGCGCGTGTGCACGAACGTGGCCGAGGCCGTCGAGGACCTCACGCGGCTGCGCGAGATCGTGCAGCGCGGCGCGCGCGCAGCGGGCGCACTGGTCGGATCCGCCGGCACCACGCCCGTATCGACGTGGGAGGGGCAGGCGATCACCGACAAGCCCCGCTACCGCGACATCGTGGCGAAGCTGCAGTGGATCGCGCGCCGCGAGCTGATCTTCGGGCTGCACGTACACGTCGGCGTCGACAGCGCCGACAAGTGCATGTACGTGTTCAACGCGATCCGCGAGGAGCTCCCGCTGCTGCTCGCGCTGAGCGCGAACTCGCCGTTCTGGCAGGGCGCCACCACCGGCCTGCAGTCGTCGCGCATCAAGGTGTTCGACGCGTTCCCGCGCAGCGGCATGCCGCCGGCGTTCCCCGGAGGGTGGGACGAGCTCGAGGCAGTTCTGGCTCGCGGGCAGAAGAGCGGCCTGATCAAGGACCACACCTACGTGTGGTGGGACGTGCGCCCGCACCCGGACTTCGGCACGATCGAGGTGCGCATCTGCGACGCGCAGTCGCGCCTTCGCGACACCGCCGCGCTGAGCGCGCTCGTGCAGGCGCTGGTCGCGTGGCACGGCGATCGCTTCGACGCCGGCATCGCACCTGCCGAGATCGCACCGCAGCTGCTGATCGAGGAGAACCGCTGGAGCGCCGCACGACACGGCCTCGACGGCGAGATGCTCGACTTCAGGACCGACGAGCTGGTGCCGACCAGGCACCTCGTCGCGCAGCTGCTCGACCGCACCGAGCCCGTTGCTCGACGGCTCGGCTCGACCGAGTGGTTCGACGGCGTGGCCGGCATGCTCGACCGCACCGGCGCGAGCCGCCAGCTCGACGCGTGGCTCGACGGCGGCCGCTCGACGCGTGCGGCCGCGGAGCGCGTCGTTCGCGACACTCGCGATTCCTGATCAAGTAACCGGCGCTGCCTGCCGATGCGCACGGCATGCACCGCACGCACCGTCGACGACTCCTGCGCTCCGCGCTGGCCTTCGCCATGCTCGCGTGCGCGATCGTCGCGATCGCGCAGCTCGCCGGCGTGTCGCGTCGCGCCAGCAGCGGCTCGCCACGCGTGCTCGTGTTCGAGGACACGTACGAGACCTGGATGGTCAAGGCACCCGGCGCCAAGGCGCACTCGCGCCTCGGGCTCGCAACCGCGAGGCTCGGCGGCGGCAAGGCCGGCAGCGAGGTCGCAGGCGACTGGTACGAGGTGCAGCTCGGTGACGAGGTCGCGCCTGCGGATGCCGAGGCAGCGTTCGCCAAGGCCGGTGCGACCGAGGTAGAGCCGGTGCTGCCACGCGTCCCGTACGGCGATCCGGTGGCGGTCGAGGACCCGGCCGCACCAGCGGCGACGACGGCCACGGCCAGCTCGACCGAACCGTCGTCGCACGATGATCCACCGTCGGCGTTCGGCGCCGGCACCGCGCTCCGCAATGGTCCGGTGTCGGCACCGCGCCTGTCGACGCAGTGGGCGCTCACCCAGCCGAGCGACCAGGACATCGACGCGCCCGAGGCGTGGCAGATCGGCACCGGCAGCGGCGCGGTGGTCGCGGTGATCGACACGGGAGTCGACGCGTCGCACCCCGACCTTGCCGGGCGCGTGCTGCCGGGGCGCGACTTCAGTGGATCCGGAACCGGCGCCACCGTCGACAAGGTCGGCCACGGCACGAGCGTGGCGAGCATCATCGCGGGCAACGGCACGCAGATGGCGGGCGTTGCGCCCGACGCGCAGATCCTGCCGCTCAAGGTGTTCCGCGACAGCGCCGCCGGCTTCTCGATGACCGGCTACCTGCAGGCGATCCGCTACGCGGCCGACGCGGGCGCCGACGTGATCAACATCTCGCTCGGCTGCGGTGGCTCGAGCTCGTGCTACTCGCAGGCCGAGCTCGACGCGCTGCAGTACGCGTCGTCGAAGGGGGTGGTCGTGGTGACCGCCGCCGGCAACGGCGACGCGACCGGGCGCGGGATGAACAACGACGACCCGGCGACGCCCGACTTCCCGTCGACGTACGAGGTGCCGGGGCTGATGAGCGTCACCAGCAGCACGCGCTTCGGCGACTGGTCGACGTGGTCGAACTACGGCAGGCGCAACGTCGACCTCGCCGCTCCCGGCGAGGGGATCATCGTCGCGTCGCCGCTGCAGAGCTACCGGTCGGTGTCGGGAACCTCGTTCAGCGCGCCGATGGCGAGCGGCGTGGCTGCGCTCGTGGCCGCCGCGAACCCCGAGGCGGGCCCTGACGACCTCAAGTCGCGGCTGATGTCGAGCGTGGCGCGCTCCGCGACCCTTGCGACCCGCACGGCCGCGGGCGGCGTGCTCAACGCCGAGGGCGCGATGCGCGCGGTCGGCTCCGCCGCGGTCGCCGGCGGTGGGGGTGCAGCAGCGGCGGACCTGGTCTCCACGCCGACGCTCACGGCTCCGCGCGGCGGTGCAAGCGTCGGCACGCCGCCCGTGCTGACATGGGTGCTGCCCGACGGCTGGTCGAGCTACCAGGTCCGGATCACCGGCATGGGTCGCACCTTCCGGCTGGCGGTGCCCGGCGGGACGCGGTCGAAGTCGCATCCCGCGTCGGCCTGGCGGAGCGGCCTGTACCGATGGGTCGTGGTGTCGCGCTCGCCCGACGGCAAGCTGCACGTGAGCAACCCGCGGACCTACCGCATGCTGCCGCGTCTCGGTGCGTGGGTGAGCTCGGGTCGGGTGCGATCCGGTGGTCGGTACGTGCGCCTGCGCGTGGGCTACGCGGCGAGCCTGCCGAGCGCGAACGTGCGCGTGCGCATCAAGCTCGGGCGCACGCTGCTGCACAGCGGTCGCGCGGTGCGACGCACGATGCACACGCGCGGCGTGGGATCGCCGCGTCGAGGCTGGTTCGCCTACAACGCGAAGCTGCGGCAGACCCTGCGGCGCGGGCAGAAGATCGTGGTGGAGGTGCGGGTGTCGGCAGGCGGCCGGACGCTCGTGCGGCGCTTCCGCGCCACGGTGCGGTGATGCCGCATCGGCGATTCGATACCCTGAGCAGGACGTGACGCTCCATCCCGAACAGCTTGCGGTGCCGGTCGACGAGTGCTCGATCCGGCTGTGTTCGGCGGACGAGCTCGTGCTCGCGAAGCGCCTGATCGGCTTCGATTCCTCGCACGACGAGGGCATCAAGACCTGCACCGACTTCGCGCTCGGCTGGCTCGAGGGCCACGACATCCGCGCACGGACGATCGACCTCGACGGGCTGCCGATCCTCGATGCAACGGTCGGCGAGGGGCCGGTCACGATCGTGTTGCACTCGCACCTCGACGTGGTGCCGGGGAAGAAGGAGCAGTTCATCCCGCACGTCGACGACGAGTACCTGTGGGGACGCGGCGCCTACGACATGAAGGGTGCCACCGCAGCGATGTTCTGCGTGATGGCCGATCTCGCCGCGCTCGACCAGCGAGCGCCGCTCGGGATCCGGCTGCGGCTGCTGAGCGTCCCCGACGAGGAGGACGACAAGCCGAAGGAAGTGCGCGGCACCGAGGCCGCCGTGGCGCGCGGCCTGACCGGCGACTTCGTGATCTGCGGCGAGCCCACCGACCTGCACGTCGGCATCCAGGCGAAGGGCGTGCTCGACGTGCGCATCGAGGTGGAGGGCCGCGGCGCGCACGGGGCGACTCCGTGGCTGGGCGTGAACGCGATCGAGCGCGCGATGGACGTGTTCGACCGGCTCAAGCTGCTGCCGTTCGCGCAGGAGAGCTCGCGCTTCTACGATCGCCCGTCGATCAACCTCGGGCGGATCACCGGCGGCGACCGCATCAACCAGGTCCCGGAGCGGTGCGTGCTCGACGTCGACATCCGCTACCTGCCGGAGCAGCCGGTCGAGCGCGTACGCGAGGAGCTGATGACGCTCGCAGTGCCGGGGTGTCGCGTGACCGAGACGTTCCGTCGTCCCCCGGCGAAGGTCGACGTGAACGACCCGTTCCTCGTGCGGCTGCGCGAGGCGAGCCGTCGCTACTCCGCGACCGACGTGCAGCTCGTCGGGCGCGACGGCACCAACGACGGCACCTACTTCCTGCAGCGCGGGATCCCGAGCGTCGAGTACGGCCCCGTCGGCGGCGGTCACCACGGTCCCGCGGAGAAGGTGTCGATCCGGTCACTGCGCGCGTACCGGCTGGCGCTGCTCGACTTCGTCGAATCGGTGCGTCAGGACGCCGCGCAGCTCACCGGACTGGTGCATCCGCGCGGCATCGACGAGCGCGTGGACGAGCGGCGCTCGCTGCTGTAGCGGCGGCTGATGATCCGCTGCTGCGAACCTCCCGCGGGACTTCGGATATAGTTTCCGGCAGGTCCGCGTCCGACATGGCGTGCGAACCTGCTCCCCACGCACATGTCTCCGCTGCCACCAACACGCGAGCGTCCGGTCACCGCGACGCCCCCGAGCGGGCCCTTCGGGTCACCCGAGCCGCCGCGGCGCGGATTCGCGCACCGCTGGGCGAAGCGAATCGCGATCTTCATGGCGATCCTGGTCGCGGTGGCGCTCGGTGCGGTCGCGGCGCTGGCGTTCTACGCCAAGCACGAGATCGACGACCTGGTCACGCCCAAGACCGCAGCGATGCGCAAGGCGCAGGGCGAGCTCAAGGCACCGCTTCCCGGCAAGCCGACGAACATCCTGATGCTCGGCAGCGACCACCGCAGCGGCGACGGCGCCAGCGACAAGCGCAGCGACACGCTGCTGCTCGTGCGCCTCGACCCGAAGCGCAAGACGATCAGCATGCTGTCGTTCCCGCGCGACCTGTGGATCGACATTCCCGGGCATGGCAAGTCGAAGATCAACGACGCGTACTCGCTCGGCGGTCCGGCGCTCAGCGTCAAGACGATCAAGCAGCTCACCGGGCTCGACGTGAACTTCGTGGTGGACGTCGACTTCAAGGGCTTCCGCGGCGTGGTCGACGCGTTCAACGGCATCTGGGTGGACGTGGACCAGCGCTACTACGTGCCGCCGGAAGCCAGCTACATGGAGATCGACCTCGAGCCGGGCTACCAGCTGCTCGACGGACGTGACGCGCTCGCCTTCGCGCGCCACCGCCACAGCGACAGCGACTTCCACCGGATCGCGCGCCAGCAGCTCGTGCTGGCCGGCCTGAAGAAGCAGATCGCGCAGTCGAGCAAGCGCAACAGCATCCCCACGCTGTTCAAGGTGATGAAGGAGAACACGCAGATCGTTGCCGGTGGTGGCGACAACGTGCCGGCGCGCGTGATCTACGACTACATGCGCCTTGCGACGAGCCTGTCGAGCAAGGACGTGTACCAGGTCGAGTTCAAGGGTGGCATCGGCACCGCCGGCGAGGCGAGCATCGTCACCTACGACCCGGTCGAGCTCGAGAAGGCGGTCGACGCGTTCCTCGCACCGAGCAAGAAGGCACGCGAGGAGACCGCGGACCAGCTCGTCGGCAAGCAGCAGAAGCCCGCCGCCGCGCCGGCCGACACCGGCAAGGACGACGCGGCGGCAGCCCCCGCCGCGCCGGACCCCGCGACGATCAGCGTGAAGGTGCTCAACGGCAGCGGCATCGCCGGGGTTGCCGGATCGATGTCGAGCAAGCTCGCGGCGATCGGCTACAAGGTCGATCCGAATCCGTCGAACGCCGACAACTCGAACTACGCGAGCACGAAGGTGCTCTACGCCGACGACTCGGCGAAGCCCGCGGCGCAGGCGCTCGCCGATCGCATCCCGGGCGCGAGCACCGGCCCGAAGGACGCCAGCAACCCGTTCTCGACGCAGCTGCTCGTGATCGTGGGCCGGACCGGCACCGACGTGAAGGGCGACGCCACCGGGCCGGTCGGCGTGGACGACGGACCGAGCGGCGACACCACGGCCGAGGGCAACGCGGTTCCCGAGAAGCAGGCCGCCGACGTCTACACCGACCCCAACGCCGCCGCCGACGAGTTCCTCGAGGTGCGCAACACGCGCCTGCCGATCATGTACCCCACCGTGCAGCCCAACGGCACGCACTACGAAGGCGCGTACGGCTATCGCTTCTCGCACGGCAAGACGGTGGAGGACGCCTACCGGCTCGTGGCCAAGATGCCGAGCGGCATCGACTACTGGGGCGTCCAGGGCACCACGTGGGCGAACCCGCCGATCCTCGACGATCCCACCCGCACCGTGACGCGCAAGGGTCGCACCTACCGGCTCTACTTCAACGGCACCAAGCTGCACCTGATCGCATGGCGCCAGGGCGCGGGCACCTACTGGATCGCCAACAGCGTGCTGGATCGCCTGTCCAACGAGGACATGCTCGCGATCGCCGACGGCATGAAGCCGCTGCGCAACGCCTGATCGCTTCGTCGGATCGAAATCCGTACGTTTGTGTTTCGCAATGATCCGCTAGCGTATTGACGATCTGCAAAAACGGTGGTTCGCTGGTTCCATGACGCGGAACGCTTCCACCCTGCTCGCGACCCTGATCGTCGGTCTGCTCATGCTCGCGCCCGGCACGGCATCGGCAGCGACCTGGGGCTCCCAGGCCGAGACCTGCGGCGGCTTCAACACCTCCGAGCGCGGCTCCGGCCAGATGGACAAGTACGGCCGGCTCTACGTGCCGTGCTCGGTGAACGACGCGGGCCAGCACTCCAACTACGTCGCGGTGTTCGACACGAACGGCACCCGCATCCAGACGATCCCGCTCCGCTTCGGGCTTCCCGGCAACCCGACCGGCACCGACCGCGGCTCCGACGTTGCTCCGTCGCCCGACGGCAGCTACCTGTACGTCATCCACTACTCGACCTACACGACCTTCCGCTTCAACCGCCAGCCCGACGGCAGCTACGTCGTGGATCCGGCGTGGCGGCTCAAGGACTACCCGAACAAGTTCGGCGGCACGGCGCGCCCGCTCGGCCAGTTCCTCGCGACCGACGCGCAGGGCTACATCTACTTCTCGTCCGGGCTCTGGGCCTGCAACGTCGAGTGCACCGACGACGGCATCGTGAAGTACGACCCTGCAGGCAACGTCGTGACCCGCTTCGGCGAGAAGGCCGGCGGCTCGTGGGCGCTCGGCCAGTCGCACGGCAGCTTCGGCGGCGTGGCGGTCACCGCCGACGGTCGGCGCGTCTTCGTCGTGGACATCAACAACTCGCGCGTGCAGCGTTTCGATCGCGCCGCCGACGGCTCCTACGGCGCAGTGCTCGCGATGGGCATGGACCAGAACGTCGACCCCAACCGCTGGGGTGCCTGCAACTTCGGACGCGCCGGCGCGCTGCCCCAGGCGCTTGCCGCCCCGTACGACCTGGCGATGAGCGCCAATGGCGAGCTGCTCGTGCTCAACACGACCTGCCTCGCGCATCCCGGCTTCTACGCCGACGTCACCCCGTGGACGATCGAGGTGCAGCGATTCGCCCAGGACGGCACGCACCGCGGCGTGATCAACGCGCTCACCCAGAAGACCTGCACCGACAACCCGGCGACCGCCAACGACGAGCGCAACTACTGCCGCGTGCACGGCATCGCGGTCGACCACACCGGCGGCATCCACCTGCCGCAGGCCAAGGCGCTGCTGCGGCCCGCTGCCGGTTGGAGCGACGCCGGTGCCGATGCCGGCGGTGGCGGTCCGATGGGCGGAGTCGCCGCGCCGCTCCCCGCTCAGGCCCCCGCACCCGCTCCGGCGCCCGCGCCCGCTCCGGCTCCTGCACCCGCACCCGCTCCGGCTCCAGCTCCCGCACCTGCACCCGCTCCGGCTCCTGCGCCTGCCCCCGCGGCGAATCCCGCGCCGGCTGCGAACCCCAAGCCGGCTCCCGTTCCCGCCGCCGGCAACGATGGCGACGACGACCACGGCGACGTGCAGGGAGGCGGCGGCGCCGCTGATGCCGGCGCCGACTCGAAGCCGCGCCCGAAGATCACGTTCGCCAGGATGCCCGTCCAGGTCTTCCGAGGCCGTCGGATCCACGTGCTCGTGCACGGCACGGCAGACAGCTCCGTCTCCGTCGGACGAGGCCGCAACTCCGTGACCCAGGTGCGGTTCTCCACGACCGGTCGCTGGACCCGCTGGATGAGCGTCCGCGGTCGCCACACGATCCTGCTGCCCCGCGGCATCGGCTGGAAGGGCGTGCTCGTGCAGGTGCGCGACCGCGCTGGCACCCGCTCGACCCCCTGGTTCCAGCCCGTGCTCGTCGGCCCGCGCGGAACGCGCTGGATGAAGGGCACCAGCGGCCGCGATCGCATCCGCGGCAGCCGCGGCAGCCAGCACATCGACTCCTCGCAGTTCGATCGCACCCGCGACATCATCAGCTGTGGCGCCGGCTGGGACACGGTCTACGCCCAGCCCGAGGACTTCGTGTCCAGGAGCTGCGAGCGCGTGATCCGCGTGAAGGTGCCGCGCTTCTAGGGTTTCGGACCGTTGGTCGCGAGTGCGGCCCGCGGGCAGCGGGTAGGCTGCCCGACATGTCCAATCCTCCTGTCATCGGCGTGATCGGCGTGGGCTACGTCGGCCTGGTCAGCGCCGCCTGCTTTGCCGAGCTCGGCTGCACCGTGATCTGTCGCGACATCGTTCCGGAGAAGGTCGCCGACCTGCAGGCCGGCAAGATCCCGATCTACGAGCCGGGGCTCGCCGACCTGGTCAAGCGCAACTCGCAGCGGTTGACGTTCACCACCGACATCCGCGACGTCACCGAGCGGGCGTCGATCGTGTTCGTGTGCGTCAACACGCCGCCGATGTACTCGGGCGATGCCGACCTCTCGCGCGTGGAACAGGTGATCGACGAGCTGCCGACCGACACCGGCGAGATCGTGCTCGCGATGAAGTCGACGGTTCCCGTCGGCACCGGCGCACGCATGCAGGAGTTGCTCGACGCACGCGGCCTCGGCCACGTGAGCTACGTGTCGAACCCCGAGTTCCTCAAGGAAGGCGACGCGATCTCCGACTTCATGCACCCGGACCGGGTCGTGATCGGCGGTGACGATCCGGCCGCCGTGGACCGCATGGCGACGCTGCACGCGCCGCTCGAGTCGACGATCGTCCGAACCGACGTGGCCACCGCCGAGATGATCAAGGTCGCCGCAAACGCATTCCTCGCCACCAAGATCAGCTTCATCAACGAGATCGCGAACGTCTGCGAGGAGACCGGCGCCGACGTGACGCAGGTCGCGGAGGGGATGGGGCTCGACCAGCGCATCGGGCGGCACTTCCTGCGCGCCGGCATCGGCTTCGGCGGCTCGTGCTTCGGCAAGGACGTGAGCGCGCTCAAGCAGCTCGCCGGCAACAGCGGCTACCAGTTCCAGCTGCTCAACGCGGTGATGGAGGTCAACGACCTGCAGAAGCGCCGCGTCGTGGGCAAGCTCGGCAAGCACCTCGGATCGCTGCGCGGCAAGCGCGTGGCGCTGCTCGGCCTGGCGTTCAAGCCCGGTACCGACGACATGCGCGACGCCGCATCGCTCGTGATCGCGTCGCGCCTGCTCGCCGAAGGCGCCGACGTTCGCGCACACGACCCGATCGCCAACGAGGTTGCGCGACCGCTGCTGCGAGGCGTCGACATCTACGACGACGCCATGACGATGCTCCACGACGTGGACGCCGCTGTGCTCGTGACCGAGTGGCCCGAGTACGCGGAGCTCGACCTGGTCCACGCGGCGAAGGTGATGCGAACGCCGGTGCTGATCGACGGTCGCAACCTGTACGCGCCCGAGCAGGCAGCACAGGCCGGCCTCACCTACGAGGGCGTCGGTCGTCCCAACGCGGTGGTGGGGCTGCCGCGACGACGAGAAGCAGATCAGCCGACGACGGAGCAGCGCGCCTGATGCATGCGATCATCCTCGTGGGCGGGCGCGGCACGCGCCTGCAGCCGCTCACCGACACTCGCCCCAAGCCGATGCTGCCGATCCTCGATCGGCCGTTCCTCGAGCACCAGCTCCGCTACCTGAAGTCGCACGGCGTGACCGGCGTGACGTTCGCGTGCGGGTTCATGCCGGGGGAGATCACCTCCTACTTCGGCGAAGGTGACCGCGTCGGCCTGCGACTGAACTACGTGATCGAGCCTGAGCCGCTCGACACCGCCGGCGCGATCGCGTTCGCCGCACGGACCCTCGAGCCGCAGCGCCTGCTCGTCTGCAACGGCGACGTGCTCACCGACCTCGACGTCGACCAGCTCGTCGCAGCGCACGAGCAGTACGAGGCGACCGCCACGATCGCGCTCACGCCTGTTGAGGACCCGACGCGCTACGGGCTCGTTCGCACCGGCGCGCGTGACGAGGTGCTCGCGTTCCTCGAGAAGCCGACGCTCGAGGAGGCCGGCGACGACCGATACATCAACGCAGGCACCTACGTGCTCGAGCCGAGCGTGTTCGAGCTCGTGCCCGAGGGCGTCCGCTGCAACATCGAGCGCGAGGTGTTCCCGCAGCTCGTCGGCAAGGGCCTGCACGCGATCGGCTTCGACGGCTACTGGAACGACATCGGAACCTTCGAGTCGTACCGCCGCGCGAACGCGGACGCGGCTGCAGGGCGGATCGCCGGAATCACGCCGACCGAACGTGTCGACGGTCGATTCATCCACCCCGACGCGAAGGTCGCGTCGGGTGCCGAGGTGACACGGTCGGTCGTGCTTGCCGGCGCAGTGGTCGAGGACGGCGCCGAGGTGATCGACAGCATCGTGCTGGAGCGCGCCCACGTCGGTCGCGAGGTCGTGCTCGAGGACGTGATCGTGGGCGAGGGTGCGAAGGTCGAGGCCGGCGAGCGCGTCGAGCGCGGCGCGGTGGTCGCGCCCGCCGCTGCTGCAGCAGCGAACGCGACCACCTGAGCGCGCGCAGGTCGTCGTCGACCTACTTGACCGTGATGGTCTTCTGGTCGGCGACCATCATCTCGTCGTGCTCGTAGTCGGAGTGGTCGTTCGCGTTGAGCGTGACCTTGATCGTGTGCGTGCCCTTGTCGAGCGTGCCCAGGTAGTACCACGGACCGTAGAGGCGCGTGACCTTCTCTCCGTCGATGTAGAGGTGGGCGTGGCCCTGTCCGGAGATGTGGTTCTTGCTGGCGTTCCACGGCGCCCACTTGAATCGCTTCGTGGTGACGTGGAGGTTGTAGCCGGCCTTGCGGTCCTTGGAGACGTAGATCTTCACGGACATCTTCGGAGATGCCTCGTGGGTGCCCATGTGCATGCCGTCGGCGATCGCCGAGCCTGCGACGATGCCGACCGCGACGAGCGCGACGAGTGCGGGCGCGAGGACGCGCCGAGCGATGGTTCGGAGGTTCATGTGGTGCTGCCTTTCTGGCTGGATCTGCACGATCGCGAGCAGGGGCGTGCGGCGACGCACGCCGGCCGTCGGCCGTGCGTGGTGATGGTCTTACGCCGTGAGCTCGGACGTGAGCGGTGGGCCGCGCCGGGCGTTGGCACGCGCAGTCAGGCGCGTGAGTCGCGCGATCGCGTCGGCAGCGGCGCGGGCGATCGGAACAGGAGGCACCACGACGCGTGGAGCGCGGTCGCGACGCAGCAGTCGCGCCACGACCTCGCGGACGCGTGCGACCAGGACGGCGGCGGCAGCGGCGACCCGGCGATCGAGCATCGTGATGATCGCCGCGCCGAGCAGCGCGGCTACGAGGTGGATGCCGAGCATCTGCCAGCTCGCCGAGGCATGTGACATCCCGTGAACGGCGGCATGGTGCAGGTGCTGGTGTGGTGCGGCACCTGCCGACAGCGACGCCGAGAGTGCGTAGGCCACGTGGGTCGCGACCTGGGCGGCACCGATCGCGCCGAACACGAACAGCCCCGATCGAGGCGCGGCGCACGATCGCGACCAGGTCCAGGACGCGAAGAGCGCCGCGAGTGCAAGCATGGTGAGGAACACCGCGATCGGCTCCGCGCGATGCACCAGCAGCGGCGTGCCTGCCGACACGAGCCCGAACGCCGCAGCTCGGCCGGGACCGAATCGGCTGCGTGCATCGCAGGTGTGATCGAGGGACACCATCGCACGATACGGTACACCGCCGATGTGGCGTTCGCATCCGCAGAAACCCGCAGGCACGCCCAGGCGTTCGCTCGCACGGTCGAGCGCGTGCAGGTAGTGTCACGCGCATGACGACTTCCACGCTCGATTCGCTCATCGCCCACGACGCCGCCGACATGCTCGGCGCGGTCGCCACGCTCCCGACGCAGCTGCCCGACGGGCTCGCCCGCGCAGAACGGGTCCGCGACGCGCTCGCCGCAGCCTGGCCCCACGACAAGGGCGCGACCCCGCGATCGCTCGTGGTGTGCGGCATGGGCGGATCCGGCGTCGGCGCCGACCTGCTGCCGGCGGCAGCCGACGTCGCTGCACCGGTCGTGGCGGTGAAGGGCTACGAGCTGCCCGGATGGGTCGGCGACGAGGACCGCGTGGTGTGCGTGTCCTACTCGGGCGCGACCAGCGAGACGCTCGCATGCTTCGACCAGGCACTCGACCGATCCGTGGTCGCGGCCGTGATCACCACCGGCGGCGAGCTCGCCGAGCGAGCGCGAGCGGCCGGCGTGCCGGTCGTGGAGCTTCCGAGCGGCATGCAGCCGCGCGCAGCCGTGGGCGTCATCTTCGGCGCGCTGACCGGCGTCGCCGAGGCGCTCGGCGTTGTCGACGACGCGCGAACGATCGTGGAGGACGCGGTCACCGGCGCGTCGATCGTCGTCGACGAGCACCAGGGAACCGGACCCGAGCACGGCGCCGACGCGCCGCCGGCGCTCGGATTCGCCCGCCAGCTGCATGATCGGGTGATCGTGGTGTCGGGCAGCGGTCACACCGAGGCCGTGGCGCATCGTTGGAAGGCGCAGGTCAACGAGAACTCGAAGGTTCCGTGCTTCGCGAACGCGTACCCCGAGCTGTGTCACAACGAGCTCGTGGGCTGGGAGTACGCCCGCTCCACCGGTGCCAGCTGGGCGCTCGTCGAGCTGATGCCCTTCGAGGCGAGCGACGCGATCCGCGCGCGCTTCGACATCACCCGCGGGCTGATCACCGATTCGCTCGACGTCGAGCTGCGCTTCGAGCCACGATCCACGACTCGCGCGGCCGCGACCTTCGAGCAGCTCGCGTGGGGCGACTACGTGAGCGTGTTCCTCGCGCTGCTGCGCGGCATCGATCCCACGCCGGTCGATCGCATCCACACGCTCAAGGGCCAGCTCGCCGGTCGCTGAGCGTCGCGAACCCCGTCGCATCGCGCGCACGGCGACTATGCTGTCGCGGAACCCAGTACGACCCCCAGGAGCCATCAGTGACCGTGACGACGACGCAGCAGCATGACGTGAAGGACCTGGCGCTCGCGCCCGAGGGCGTTCGACGCATCGAGTGGGCCGACCGCACGATGCCCGTGCTGCGCTCGATCCGCGAGCGCTTCGCGAAGGAGCGCCCGCTCGAGGGTCTGCGCATCAGCGCGTGCCTGCACGTCACGACCGAGACCGCGAACCTGATGCGCACGCTCGTCGCCGGCGGAGCGGACGTGGTGCTGTGCGCGTCGAACCCGCTCTCGACGCAGGACGACGTGGCGGCCGCGCTCGTGGAGAACTACGGCACGCGCACGTACGCGATCAAGAACGAGGACAACGACACGTACTACGCGCACATCATGGCCGCGGTCGAGCATCGTCCGCAGATCACGATGGACGACGGCGCGGACGTGGTCGGCGTGCTGCACGGCGACAAGCGCGAGTACCTCGACGACATCATCGGTGGCACCGAGGAGACGACGACCGGCGTGATCCGCCTGCGCGCGCTCAAGGACGAGGGCAAGCTCGCGTTCCCGATCGTCGCGGTCAACGACTCGCAGACCAAGCACATGTTCGACAACCGCTACGGCACCGGCCAGTCGACGGTCGACGGTGTGGTGCGCGCCACCAACGTGCTGCTCGCGGGCAAGAACTTCGTCGTCGCCGGCTACGGCTGGTGCGGTCGCGGGCTCGCGAACCGTGCCAAGGGCATGGGCGCGAACGTGATCGTGACCGAGGTCGATCCGCTGCGCGCGCTCGAGGCTGCAATGGACGGCTACCAGGTCATGCCGATGAGCGAGGCCGCGAAGGTCGGCCACTTCTTCGTCACCGCGACCGGCAACAAGCACGTCCTTCGCCGCGAGCACTACGAGCTGATGCGCGACGGTGCGATCCTCGCCAACACCGGCCACTTCAACGTGGAGATCGACATCCCGGCGCTCGAGGAGCTGTCGACCGGGTCGACCGAGCCTCGCGAGTTCGTCCGTGCGTACCAGCTCGAGGACGGCCGCAACCTCAACCTGCTCGCCGACGGTCGCCTGATCAACCTGGCATCGGCAGAGGGGCACCCTGCCAGCGTGATGGACATGAGCTTCGCCAACCAGGCGCT
>JAGQUL010000251.1 GCA_020438525.1 Thermoleophilia bacterium
GTGATCGCGGCGATCCCGGACTGACTCACATTCGGGGGTGCCTCGCGGGGCCCGGGTAACGACGTTGGGCCATGCGCCCGATTTCGTTACCCGGGCCCCGCACCGCTGCACGCCCGCAGCGGTCCGGAGACCGGCACGCGCGTGCGATGATGCGCGACATGCATGAGGTTCGCGTGCTCATGGTCTGCATGGGCAACATCTGCCGCTCGCCGATGGCCGAGGCGGTCCTGCGTCACCGGCTCGAGCAGGAAGGGCTCGGCGACCGCGTGCTCGTCGACAGCGCGGGCACGCACTCGTACCACCTCGGGCACGCACCGCACCCCGAGACGCAGGCCGAGCTGCGCCGGCAGGGCGTGGCGGTGGGTGACCAGACCTCGCGCCTGGTGACGAGCGCGGACCTCGACGAGTTCGACTTCGTCGTGGCGATGGATCGCGCGAACCTTTCCGAGCTGCGCACGATCGCGCAGCAGGCCGGCGGGCTCGACGAGGTGGCAGCCGAGGTGGCGCTGCTGCTCGAGTACGCCGACGAGGTGCCGGGCGACAATGTCGACGAGGTGCCTGACCCCTACTACGTGGGCGGCTACGACCGCGTCTACGAGCTGGTCGACGCGGGCTGCAGCGGCCTGCTCGCGCGCGTTCGCGAGCGACTCGAATCCTGACGAGCCGCGGTCGGCGGCCACACGTCGGCCGCTTCCGCGGCGCTCCGGTTCGTTGACGATCCGCGACGTGCGTCGTTCACTGGACGTGAGGGGCGCGCGTGGGTGTGCGCGTCCGCGTGTGCGCATCCTGGGGAGGGATGGATATGACGACGACGACCGGAATCGCCATGTGGCGTCGAATCCTGCTCATCGCGATCACGGCGCTCGTAGGAGCGCTCGCGGTGAGCTTCAGCCAGCCGGCCAAGGCCGAGGCATTCGTGAATCCGAGCGTGGTGTTCCCGAGCACCGAGGGCTGGGTCTACGTGAAGAGCGACCTGCCGCAGGCCTGCCCCGCGGTCTGGCCGACTCCGAGCTACTGCTACAAGGCGCCGGCCAAGACCGCGTGGCGCTGGACCGGCAGCACGTGGAAGCAGACCTCGATCGCAGGCGGAACGCAGGTGTACGCCCTGCCCTACGCGAGCGGCTGGCACTGGGTGTGGATCGATCGTCGCACCGGCTGGCTCGCGATCCGCACGAGCGACCTCACCACCGGGCGCACCTGCCCACCCGGGGCGTTCTGCTAGCGCCGCAGCGAGACGCGCATCAGTTCACGGTTCGGGGGCTCCATGCGGGGCCCCCGAGCTCGTGCACGGGGCAGCTGCCGCCGCTGCAGCGACAGCCGACGGGATCGACACGACCGACCATCGGCACGCCGTCGCGCACGAGCCAGAGGCCGTAGACCATGAACGCGAGCCACGGCGCGATGTCCATCACGCCGGGCATGCCGGCATCGGTCGACCCGCCGCTCACGCCGCGGCCGAGCGCCATGAAGTAGGGGAAGTCCCAGTACGCGTGGGCGAGGATGATCGGGATCGGGTTGCGAACGCGCAGGTAGACCGCGCCGAGCACGAACCCACCGGCGGTCTGTGGCACGACGCTGAGCAGGCCCACGAGCGAGAGCTCCTGCAGGTGGGCGCAGCCGAACACCACGGCGGAGATCACGAGCGCGTTGGGTGCCGGCAGCCTGGTGACGAGCCAGCCCAGCAGCAGCACCCGGAAGATGAACTCCTCGGCGGTGCCGACCGCAAGCGCGAGGCCGACCGGGCCGGGATCGAGTCGGAACTCGCCCAGGTACTGCACGTAGAGCCCGAGGATCCACGTGGCGTAGAGCAGCTCGGGCCAGTCGAGCTTGAGGCCCTCGAGCGTGGAGCGCCAGGAGATGTCGGGGCGGATGCCGCTCGGCATGAGCGGTGCGCAGAGGATCGCCGCGACGAGCCAGACGCTCTCCCACGCGATCACTGGCGCCCATCCGCCGCCCTGGAACAGCTGGCTGCCGACGCGCATCGAGATGATCCCGATGAACATCGCGAACGCGATGCCGCCGAGCACGTCGAGCGCGTTGCGCAGGCCCGATTCGGAGCGCGGTGCGTCGGTCGCGGCGAGCGCTGGAAGCAGCATCCCCGGCGGGGCGTGCGAGGTGCCCGGAAGGGCGTGGGGATGCGCGTGGCCGACGTGTTGCATCCCTCGTTCCTCGCCGCCCGGGCACGCTGCCACGCGGGGTCCGGGCCTGCCGGGCCGGCGGGGGCCGCCGCGGGGGCCGGGGACGGACACCGGTCCTGATAGATTCGCGCGCATGGCTCAGCGAAATTCCCGCAAGGGCGGGGGCAAGACGAAGAAGCGACCGGAACTGCGCACGGGTGGGGGCCGCAAGGCCAAGGCCGAGCGCGCAGAGGAACGCGACCGGCACCGCGAACGCACCGCATCGGGCGCTGCGCCCGTGGTGCGGATGCGACCGTCGGGCGCCGGCGGCATGCTGGTGGTGCAGCTGGTCGCGTGGCTGGGCGTGGCGTTGCTCGCCTACGTGGGGCATCGCCTCGAGCGCTGGGGGCAGCTGAGCTACCCCGATTCGCTGTGGTTGTACGTCTCGTTCGGCGTGGTCGCGGTTGCTGCCGCGGTCGGGCGCGTGTCGCGCACCGTTCGCGACGCCGATGCGTGGGGCGTGGAGGCGCTGCTCGTGCCGGGCCTGGTGTTCGCCGCCACCGCGATCTCCGGTCCGGGATGCCCGACCGGCGGCGACTGCGCGTCGATCGGCGCACGCGGCTCGATGGGACTGTTCTGGTCGCTCGTCGTGATTGCGGCTGCCGCGGTCGCGGCGTGGGGCATTGCACGCTGGCAGTTCCGAGCCGCCATGAAGAACCGGCCCGGTCGCGGGCGCGTGCGCTACGGCACCGCGATCGTCACGATGCTGTGGCTGCTCGTGTTCCCCGGCATCGTGTTCGGTGGCTCGCTGCTCGCGCTCGACCTGTGGCTGCGCGACACCCCCGACCTGGTCCAGCAGGCCAAGGTCGAGGCCGAGCGCGAGTGCTACGGCCTCGCGGCTGCGCCCGAGCTCGCGGTGCGGCCGTCCCCCGATGGCTACAACCCCGCGTGGACCACCTTCGCGGTGCGTCGCGCCGACGAGTCGCGGCCCGGCGTGGGCAAGAAGCAGCTTCCGTCGGACTGGGCGAACCTCGACTACGTGCACCCGTACGAGGCGACCGTGACGTTCGACGCGACGGGCCAGCTCGTCGAGGTGACGTGCAACCGGCTCGGCCCGAAGTCGGGCAACGCGACCGCGGACGACCTCACGTCGACCCCGCCCGACACGAACCCGCTCAGCCCGAAGACCACCGGCTCGCAGTTCCTGCCGCGCTTCTTCACCCAGGGCGTGGCCGGACCCACCGAGGAAGGCAAGAAGCTCGCCGCCAAGCAGGCGAAGCAGGCCAAGGCGGCGGCGAAGCAGTCGAGCGACTCGAAGGCCACGACCAAGTGACCCGGGTCGCGAACGCGGACCACGACGCGCTCGTCGCCCGCGTTCGCGACGCGCTCGCAACCGGGCGCATCTCGGCTGCGCAGGTCGAGGCGCTGCTCGATCGTTCAACTTCGGATGCCCGACCAGCGGCGCTGCAGGTGCTTGTCGGAATCGGCTCGGTCGTCGCGTACCTCGGCGTGGTGCTCGCGTACGCGGTGGGCTTCAGTGACTACCCGCAGTGGGTGCAGGTCGCGACGCCGTTCGTGTTCCCCATGGTAGCGCTCGCGACTGCCGGCTGGCTCCAGCGCGCGAACCGGGCGTACTGGATGCGCGAGAGCGTCGCGCTGATCGCGTTCGCATCGCTCGTCGGTGCGACGTTGGCGTCGGTGTTTGCGGTGTCGGATGCGCCCGACGGCGTGTGGTTCGGGTGGATCGGTGCGGCGTGGGCGCTCGTCGCGCTGGTCAGCGGGCGCTGGATGCGCGGCCTGCGCGTGCCATGGCTTGCGGTCGCCGGCGCGGTGATCGTGAGCGCGAACGGGTTCGGCTCGTGGATCTTCGGCGACGACGACCTGTATCGCTGGCTCGAGCTGGGACTCGCAGTCGCGCTCGCAGCTGGCGCGACGGTGGCAGGCCGCCGACGGCAGCCGCTGGCCGCGGAGGGGCTGCTGGCCGGAGCGATCGCGAGCAGCTACGCAGCGGCGGTCCTGGGCGTGGGCGACGTGGACATCACCGAGGCCGGGCTCTCGCCGTGGCACGTGCTGCTGACGATCGCGGTTGCCGCCGCGCTGGTGCTGGCACCCGCGCTGGAGATGCCGGTCCTGTACGTCGTCGGCGCGTTCGGAGCGCTGCTCTGGCTCGGGTTCGTGATCCCGATCGCCACGCAGAGCGCCGCGTGGGCGCTCCTGATCGTCGTGGTCGGGATCGCGCTGATCGGTGTTGCGGCGGCCGGCTCTCGGCTGCGTGGTCGACGCGACGCCTGACGCTTCGCGTTCCTGACGAGCTGAAACCGGATCCGGCCGGCCCTCGATGGGCTGGTGGACAACCGTGCACGCCCGATTCCTTGCGGGGGCCGGAGGCGTGCCGTGGGACGCGGCGTGACTGGACCCATGCTGCGAGGAAGCGGGACAGACGTGACGGACGCGCGTGGCGTGATCGAGTTCGACCAGGTGACGAAGGTCTACCCCGGTGCAACTGCACCGAGCGTGGACCAGCTCACGTTCCGGATCGAGGCGGGCGAGATCTGCGCGCTGGTCGGCCCGTCCGGCAGCGGCAAGACCACCGCGATGCGGATGGTGAACCGCCTGCACGAGCCCACGAGCGGCAGCATCCGGATCGACGGGGTCGACAACCGCTCGCTCGACGTGGAGACGCTGCGCCGCTCGATCGGCTACGTGATCCAGCAGGTCGGCCTGTTCCCGCACCGTACCGTGCTCGACAACGTCGGCACCGTGCCGCGGCTGCTCGGCTGGCCGGAGTCGCAGATCGCGGCCCGATCGCGCGAGCTGCTCGACCTCGTCGGCCTGGACCCGTCGACGTTCGGCAACCGCTTCCCCAGCCAGCTCTCCGGCGGGCAGCGCCAGCGGGTCGGCGTGGCACGAGCGCTCGCGGCGGATCCGCCGGTGATGCTGATGGACGAGCCGTTCGGTGCGATCGACCCGCTCGTTCGCGAGCAGATCCAGGACGAGTTCCTGCGCATGCAGCAGGACGTGCGCAAGACGATCATCATCGTGACGCACGACCTCGACGAGGCGATGCGGATGGGCGACAAGGTGGCGATCCTGATGGAGGGCGGCAGGCTCGCGCAGATCGCCACGCCCGAGGAGCTGCTCGCGAACCCCGCGAGCGAGTTCGTGGAGCGGTTCGTGGGCGGCGATTCCACGCTGCGACGACTCGCGCTGGCCAAGGTGCACGACCTGCCGCTGATCCCGCTCGACGTGGCGCACGCGCAGGGCTTCGGCCTGCTCGTCGACCCGACGAACGGGGTGCCGGTGCAGTGGTCGAGCGGCGCGCCGGTGAAGGCGCGCATCGCGATCGACGCGACGCTGCGAACCGCGCTTGCCGACCTGATCGCGAGCGGTGAGCAGTTCGCACCGGTCGTGGACGGTCACGGGCATCCCGTGGGGATCGTGACGAGCGCGCTGCTGCACGGCTGGCTCGAGCGCCCGCTCGCGTCGCAGCCCGACGCGCACGCGGCCGCCGGCATCGACTGGCACGGCCCGGCGCAGCACGGCTACGCACCGCCCATGCAGGCGCAGCCACCCAACCGCTTCGGCCACACGAGGTTCGCGTAGCGTGTCGTTCATCCTCGACAACAAGCTCGACGTGTTCCGGCTCACGCTCGAGCACGTCCTGCTCTGCGCGATCGCGCTCGGGATCGCGATGATCATCGCGGTGCCGCTCGGCGTCTGGATGCACGGTCGGCAGAAGCGGATCGGCGCGGTGACCGCGATCACCGGCGTGCTCTACACGATCCCGAGCCTCGCGCTGTTCGCGATCCTCGTGCCGATCGTGGGACTCGGCGTGGTGCCGACCGTCGCAGGGCTCGTGCTGTATGCACAGCTGATGCTCGTGCGCG
>JAGQUL010000252.1 GCA_020438525.1 Thermoleophilia bacterium
CAGGGTTTTTGTTTTTCAGGTTCCGCTGCGGGGCAATCGATCCGGCGCAGCGGGGCAACTCGGGTGTCCCAGTCATTCGTTTCGACGAGCGGGATTGCTCGCCCGTGCAGGGATTTCGCGCCTCGTGCCGTCGACGGCAGCGGGGCAATCAATCGGCCCGAGCGGGGCAACCGACACGACGGCTTCCACTATGTGCATCGGCGCGCCTTAGAAACCCTGAAGAGAACCTTCTTGGCACCACATGGGGGAGCAATCACTGCGGAGGGGGTGGTCCTATTGGTCTGACTCCGGCGGAGTTGTGTTCAAGGAATAGTTGCGCAGCACGCACGCCACGTGGAGGACCGCAAGCGCATGGAACTTCCCGATCCTGTCGAGGCGTCCGTGCGCAAGGTGATTGCGGAGGTTGAAGCCAGCAGGATCGCACAACAGGTTCCGCAGATAGCGGCGATCCGATTCATCCAGCACCCCTTGAAGAGAGCCAAGGAGCGCGCCGAGCCCGATGTAACCTCCATCCTTCTCTCCTCGTGGCGGGCCGGAGACAGGAATCCTCACATGGATACATAGGCGACGGACCGCTGCCTCAAGCCAAGGCATCAGGATGCACGTGCATTCCTCGAAGCGCTCATGTTGATAGTGCTCGAACGCCTTCCCGACCCTTGCTGCAACAGCCGGATAGACGATTG
Source organism: Thermoleophilia bacterium (assembly GCA_020438525.1). Next base: position 684 of record JAGQUL010000252.1, read on the forward strand.
GTGTCTCGAAGAAGGCCGCCAGCTCGTCGCTACCCGGAAGGCCGATGTCTTCGATGATCCGATCCAGAAGTCGGCTATACATCATCCTCATGTGAAAGTCGATGGCGTGGCGCTCCTGCCGGATGTGAGCGTATTCCTCCTGCTTCTCGGGCGTGTCCATGACGCGGATTGTCACGTGGTCGTCGATGATCCTTGGGGTGAAAATCTGGGCGACAACCGACTGACTCATGATCTCGCGGGCAGTCGCCAGGTCTCGTTCGTGATCGGTTGGGATGAGACTGCCAAAGCCTGCCAAGGCTGACTCCCACGTCGCGCCGTCCAACAAGCCGTCGATCCATTCGCCGATTTCGTCCGCCGGAACCTCGACCGAGGCGGTTATCGGCTTTCCCTCGCTCGGCGTCACCTCTTGCATCTCTACGAGCAGTTCCCTCGCCCGATCAGCGATTCCGAGGTTCGACGCGATCTCGTGCGCCTTCTCCAGGTGGTACAGGCGGGCAGATCCCTCGAAGTCTTCCGCGTGGGTCGACCATGCTTCCACCCGCTGTCGCTGCCACTCCCGCTCCGCGTTCGCATCACCCGTGCCTCTGGCGAGCACTGCGCCCAACGCGGCGAGTTCGTCACGAACGTGAGCTGCCCCGTATCGCTCCCATGCAAGGCGATGCAAGGCAACAAGCTCGAGGCGCTTCGCGTGCCCATTCTTGACCAACATCGCAAGGAGCGGCACGCTCACTCCGGGTCGCTCCTCTTGAGAGTTGGTGACCTCGCTGTGAGCAAACTCGTACATGCGATCCGCGACCGCATTGGCAAGGTCGTCATCCCGCAGTTCCAGTGTCAGGATCAAAGCGCGTTCGAGTCCGTCGCCACGACTGAGAGCGTGGAGGTTGCCATCGAACGCGCTCGCGTTCAGGTACTCCTCAATGGCGCGGCGAGCGAACAAATGCGGCTTCGGCTTTACCTTCCGCTCCCATAGGAGGTCTGCGAGCCTCGCTGCCACCACGGGGTTGGTGGTCAAGTCGAGGGCTGAAATCCAGCATTCCAGGGTGTCTTCTGGTGCTGATTGAAGCGAAGGGGGCGACACCTGGCCATTCGCGAAGGTGAAGCTTGGAGCGTATGCGCCCGCCCACTGGCGTTGCTTCTCCTCGTCTTGAATGGGGATTCGGTAGAGACCAAACGCCCATTTTAGATTGACCAAGGGCGCATCGCTCGGCGTGCCCTCTGGGGTAGGGCCGAGTTCATGCACGAGCGCGTCGCCATGCTCAATGCCTTGCGCCTCTTTGTCCAGGCGCGCGACTACCGATTCGAGACTCTCGACCTCCAGCGACTGGTCCGGTTTGTTATCCATCGTTCGGATTCTCGCAGCCGCCTCATCCTGCCTGTGCCACGCACGATGCTAGATCACGGGCATGCGTGGTCGCCCTCGGGTTGCTGATCGACGCACGATGTCGAGCGGTAGGCGCGCGTCAGCAGCGAGCATCTCGATCGAGATTCCGTTCGCCTCGAGAAGCTCCACGGCTGCCGGGAGTAGCTCAGCCTGCTCGACCTCCTCAAGGGGAGATGGTTCCGCAGTACGCCAATTGCGCTGGTTGATCTCGGTCACCGCGCGACGGTACACGTGGTTCGTCATCGTGCCAAGCTCGCGGCAGCGGTACAGCAGGGCTTGGAGCGACACACCCCATTCGTGCTTGAGCTCGACAAGTCTGCGCCAGTCCGGGCGGCTTGGAAGCTGATCCCGGATTGCGTCGGCGGGCATGAGGAACTCGGCGGCAAAAGCGTGGGCCTCGCGCTCGACAGATGGATCGCCCAGCCGGTCCTTGCTGTGCATAACCAAGTGCCCCAACTCGTGCGCTGCGTCGAAGCGCGCTCGAGCTGCATCGTTCTTGTCAAAGCACAGAACCACGACAGGACGCCGCCGACGGTGCATTGAGAAGGCGTCGACCGTGTCAGAGCTCGCGGCGAGCCGAGCAACGACCACACCGTTCGCCTCCATGACGCGAACGACGTGTGACACTGGCTCCAGGCCAAGGCCCCATTCTTCCCTTACTCGGGTCGCAGCGGCAGCTGCCCCCTCGACATTGTCGGCACCCGTTGCCGTTATCGCGTACCGAGGAATGTTGACCGGCGGAAGCTCGACGCGCCGCTCGATAGCAGACGCGAGGCGCCCCACCATGATGGCGTGGGTACCTGCGAGGTCGCGACTCTTGACCGTCGTGCGGGAGAGGGAGCGAAAGAACGCTTCGCGTGGATCCTCGGAATCGCCAGAAGCCTGCACAAAGAACGATGATGGAAACCCGAGCGCCAGCGCGAGCTTTGCGACATTCGCCTTGGTCGGTCGGGATTTCCCGTTCTCGTACTGCGACAGGGCTGCAGGAGTCACACCGACCCGATCAGCTAGTTCGGCTCCGGTGAGGCCCCGGGCGAGACGGGCAAGGCGAAGTTGATCGCCTGCGAACAACGCGACGACGTCCTCGTCGGGCATCACCATCATGATGCGTCCCCATCCCCGTCACCGTCAGCAGTTTCGCGGTTCTCCTCGAGCGGCTTCATGACCAGGTGCAGATGCGGAGGAGGCTTCCGGGGGGTCGAAGGCCGCAGCTGTTCGACAGGAACTTCCGGGAGCACGATCTGATCCTGATCGACGGACCACACATCTACCTTCCAGATCCACGGATCATCGCCCTTCACCGCGAGGCGAACGGCACCGACGCTGATCTTGCGCAGCCCCTTCTTGAAGTTGCCAAAGTGCCCCACCAGCAAGTATCGGGCCGGTGACTTTGCGGGGCCCGTCTCCACGGATCCATCGCTGTTGACACTTGAGAAGAGCCGCCACTCGTTCTCGTTCTCGACGGCCATATCGCGCTTGTTGGCGCTGCGGAAGAACTTGGAGGGGTCAAGCTCGTCTGTCTCGCTGTGGCCCAGCTTGGCAAAGCGCAGAAACTTTCCGTCGATCTCGACCTGCATGACGTTGTCGTCGTTCGTGACGGCAGCGTTGGGCATTTCCTCTGCGAGACGATCGCGAAGGAGCTTGCAGATCGTCGTCCACACGTTGATGCCGAAGTTCATCGGGCGATCACCGATGGACGTATCGTGGCGCTGCTGGTTGACGCGATACGCTTCTTGGATCACCTCTTTGATGATCTTGCGCAAGCGCCGACCGTGCTTCCCCATCGCTCGATCGAAGTCATCCAAGATCCATGCCATCGTCATCCCCTCTGCGCAATTTGGCGGCTAATATGAAGTGTATTCCGCGCGTCGGATGCGATTCCTTCAAGCAAGTGAGCGCGGATCGGGAATGATGATGAAGGAGCGAGGGCCACACCTCGGGAACCCGACGGGAACGCGCGGCCATTCACCGATTGGCGTTGTTCCCGCGCCAAGCGCGTCCAGAGACCTAAGAACCCGCGTCGTGACGCCGTTCGTGCCAGGTGGGAGCTGGGGATTCGCCCGTTACGAGTGAAGTACTCTGATCGTCATCGGCTGCGACCCGGCCGATAGGTCAGTCGGGCGCATCATCAAGCTGGCGCACATTCTTGGGCCGACAGCTCGGATCCAGCCACGCGAGGATGGCGCGCCGGAGCAGCTCTTCCATCTCGTCGGCAGCGAAGTAGGGATCCTCGGCGACGCGAACGCCATGCAAGAGCTTGCATCGCAGCCGGTAGAGGTCCCTGACTCGCTCGGGTGACGGAGCCTCACCGGAGTCGGCCAGCAAGCTAGGTATCCGACGAGAGAGTGCGTTCGTCAGCCCGTCGGATTCGCGTGGTCCGACGAGCGCCTCGAGGCCGATCCACGCGTCGACCACCCGATCCGCCGGTTCGCGTCGCTCGCGAAGCTGGTCGAATCGCCGAAGCGCCACCTCGAGTCGATCGCACAGATGGCCAACGATCGATTGCTCTCGACGAGCGAGCGCCTTCACCGTCGGCACGAGGCGCGCGCATTGCTCGGCGTTCATGTCCAGGTACCCGCGCGTCATTGTGAAGTAGGGACGACGCGAAAGCACTGAGTACGGTGCTGGCTCGTCTCGATTCAGCGGCTCGGTCCAGTAGATGTGCCAGCGAACCATCCCCGGGGCGAGGAGGCGTAGTGCGCACACGACGTCATCGAATCCATCAGTGAGCCCGGCCGTGCGCGGGAGCTCAGCGCCGTCCTCAAGTTCCATCTCGCGCACGAGGACGTAATTCCACCCGCTCATTTCCTCGACGTTGTACGGACCGAGCTCGCCGAACGGGCTGCGGTAGCGGTCCCGAACCTTGCCGAGGTCACTTCCCCAGAGTCGCTGGATGCGGGTTCCGTTGGGAAGCGCGAGGACGTCCTCGGGGAACGAGTGCAGCCCGATGAGCGGCGTCGTGATGCGAACCTGAACCGGGGCTACGGCACCTGCGCTTCCCGCATCCATCACGAGCCGCTCGGATCGCGGCGCGGGGCGAACTCCTCAGCCCATGCTCGAAGCGCCTCGCTGGACGCGGGCATGCCGTTGTCGCGTACCACGTCGAGCAGCTCCCACGCTGACAACGGCGGGCGGCTGGTATCGGTCGCCATGCGCTCGAGACACTGCCACACCGCGTCCGACTGCAGGTCGACGAGATGCAGGAGGAAGTCGTCTGGACGTTGTGCTTCAATCGCGTACGGCGACAGGCTGCCGTCGGGGAAGTCGGCAATGTTGTTGGTGACGATGACCTGTGCGCCGCAGGTGATCGCCGCGGCGAGTACGTGACGATCGTCGGGGTCGGGAAGTTCGAGCGCGCCGACGAGTCCGTCGTAGCCGGTCACGAGCGGATCAGCGGTGGATTCGTTGATCAGTGCCCGCAGAC
>JAGQUL010000253.1 GCA_020438525.1 Thermoleophilia bacterium
GCCCAGGCGGCGTGACCCCCCGAAATGCAGCGAGGGCCCCGGCAGAAGCCGGGGCCCTCGCGCCTTCATCGATCAGGCGATGCAGCTCACTCGTGAGCGCCGCCCAGGATGCCCATGCGGTCGGCGATCGCCCAGACGGCGCTCAGACCGACCAGCGCGTAGAACGCGGTCGAGACACCGCCAGAGATGACCTGGCCGATCACGTCGTAGTCGAACACGGCGTTCACGCCGGCGTTCAGGCCTGCGACCATGAGCAGGAACATGGCGATGGTGTCGATGTTGAAGTACTTCATTGCGGTGTCTCCTTGTTCGTCCCGGGCGCCTGGCGATGACTGTGCCGTACGTCCGTGGCTGGTTGATGAGGCACGACCATGACTGCCGTGCTACTCCCAGAGTACCCGCTTTCACCGATTTTTCAAGCATCACGACACGATTTCAATTGACTGACACGTCAAATCGGCAGGTTCGTGTCAATCCGCATGAACACGTGGATTGGGCCATGTGCGACCGTTTCCGGAAGGGGGGTCGCCACCACCCGAAGCGTGGCGGACGAACGACGCCTGCGATTCGCCCGTGTCAGTCGATGCCGAAGACGCTCGTGTCGTTGCCGACCGCGTTCGCGGCGATGTCAGTCGCGGCCGGGCGCCATGGTCGCGCCCGAGCTCGCGAGGGCGGATCGGCAGAAGCGGCCACGGAAGGGCCCGCTGGCGGCCACCGGCGGCACGGCGCACGCGTTCGATTTCGTGGGAGCGGGCAGACCATCGTCATCGCCACGCCCACTCATCAAGGACGGACGACATGACCACCGACACGATCACTCCAGTACCGCTGCCCACGCTGCGGATCCTCGGCTCCGACACGGTCGAGCGGCGTCGGCTGCTCGCGTGCATCGACGTGGTCGTGGGGTACGTCGCCGCCCGGCATCGGATCGCGCTCGCCGGATGGCGGATCGAGGCCGCGCTGGTGGAGAGCCGCCCCGAGTTCCGCGGCGGCGAGACCGTGGCCCTGCGCGCCAATCCGCTCGACGGGCGCAGCCCGGCGGACCTGCCGCCGGTTCCGACCGGCGTGCTGCGCGAGATCGGCTCGCGGATCACGGATTCGTTCCAGGGGATCGCGAACGTCGTCCCCGACCTCGCATCGACCGCGCCGGACGTGGACGGGATGTTCGCGGTGATCGACGACGACCCGTGGCTCGACGACGTGGCTACGGCCTGAGCGAGCGTCGTGCGCGATCGCCGCGCGCGAACCACGCCAGGTAGCCCAGCGCGAGCACTGCCGGCAGCACCAGCGTGCCGATCGCCTCGGCCACGTCGGGGCTGCCCTCGGGCACGACCGTCGACGTGTGGATGAACGCCCACGTATCGATGATCGCGTGCCACGCGATCATCGCCCACAGCGATCCGACGACCAGCCGCACGACGGTGAACGGGATCGCCACGGCGAGCGTGACGCCCGCGGCGTTGAGCCACGACGCGCTCGTGGCGCCGACGTGGGGCAGGCCGAACAGGAGCGATGCCGCGAACACGGTCAGCCACGGGCGCCGGGCGAGCTGCAGCTGGTCGACGATCAGGCCGCGGAACCAGAGCTCCTCGTTGACCGCGATCGCAAGCGCAAGCAGCGCGAACGATGCAACCGCCGGCACGCCGAGCCCTGACTGCACCACATCGTCGCTCGAGAAGAGCGCGTAGGCGACGGTTGGGCCTACTACGAGCAGGCCGGCAGGCATCAGCAGCTTCCAGCCGCGATCGAATCCCTCGCCGCCGTAGCCCGCCACGCCGAGCCGCTTCCACGTGGTGCCCACCCCGCCGATCGCGATGCCGGCCACGACCGCGATTCCCGCGAGCTGCACGAGCACCAGCACCAGTGCGTCTCGGACCGTGAGCGCCCCGTCGACGCTCACGTCGAGCCCGACGCCCTGCAGCAGCGCGACCGCCACCACCTGCACGAACACGAACAGCAGCAGCAGGCCGAACGCCACGAGCAGCGGCGCGGCCGGCGGCGGCGCAGACCCGCGGTGGTCGTCTCCCTGCGTGGTGCGAGGGGGCGGCTCCGGCAGCTGCGACGGATGTGGATCGGGCGTGTCGATGCGCCAAGGCTATCGCCCGGGGTCGCCGCGCGACGGTGGGATATCGCGCCGGGCGGATATGCTCGGCGTGTGAGCACCAAGCCGTCGGTCGTCGTAGTCCTGGGCAATCGCCCGCAGTTCATCAAGCATGCCGCGCTTGCGCGGGTGTGGCAGGAACGCGCCGAGGGCGTGCGACAGGTGATCGTGGACACGGGCCAGCACTACGACCATGCGCTCGCCGGCATCTTCATGGACGAGCTCGCGATCCCCGAGCCCGACTTCGCGCTCGGCGTGGGCTCGGGCTCGCACGCCACGCAGCTCGCGCGGATGCTCGAGCCGCTCGAGGAGATCCTGATCCGCGAGAAGCCGTCGAGCGTGGTGCTGTACGGCGACACGAACTCGACGCTCGGTGGCGCGCTGGTCGCGTCGAAGCTGCACGTGCCGATCGCGCACGTCGAGGCGGGCCTGCGGTCGTTCGACATGCGGATGCCCGAGGAGGTCAACCGCGTGATGTGCGACCACGTCGCCAGCATGCTGTTCGCTCCGACCGACGCGGCCGTGGCCAACCTGGAGCGCGAAGGGATCACGGGCGAGCGCGTGCACCGCACGGGCGACGTGATGGCCGACATCGCGATGGCGGTTGCGCCGGCAGCCGACCAGCGGCTCGAGGCGATCGCCGCCACGCTCGCGGCACGCGGGATCGACCTGCCCGACGCGGGCCACTTCGGCGTGGTGACGATCCACCGCGCATCGAACACCGAGCCTGAGGCGCTCGGCGAGGTGATCGAGTGCCTGCGCGCCGCGGCCGAGCACCTGCCGCTCGTGTTCCCCGTCCATCCGCGGACCGAGGCCGCTGCCGAGCGCGCCGGGCTGCACCTGGAGCTCGCGAGCGTGCCGAACCTCACGATGCTCCCCCCGCTCGGGTACCTCGACATGACCGCGCTGCTGCGTGCGGCGCGCGTGGCGATCACCGACAGCGGCGGCCTGCAGAAGGAGGCGTACGTGCACGGCACGCCGTGCATCACGCTGCGCGACCGCACCGAGTGGGTCGAGACCGTGGACGCCGGCTGGAACGCCTGCGTGGGCACCGATTCGCGGGAGCTCGAGCGGGTCCTCGAGCTGCTGCACGCGGAGTTCGGCGACGAGCCGTGGTATCAGGAGCGCCCCGACCTGTACGGCGCGGGCGACGCCGCCGACCAGATCCTCGACGTGATCGTGCGGCACGCGAGCGCGGACGCGCCGTTTCGACTGCGCTGAGCCGCGTAGCTCAGTGACCCGCGAGCTGGCGGAACACGTCGTCGGGGCTCATCGACTCGAGCAGCGCCATGTCGGCGATGCCACGCACCTTCGACTCCGCCTCGCGGAACATCCGACCGGCGCTGCCGATCGACACGGCATCGGCCACCGCAGCGCCGCCACGCATCAGGTCCTCGCCGTCGACCACGCCGTCGCGCAGCACCATCCGACCGCTCGCGAGCTCCTCGAGCGCCGACTTGGCCAGCCGCAGTCCGTCCTCGCCACCGTCGAGCACCGCGATGCGCGGCAGCAGGTCCTCGAGCGCAGCGGTCGCCACACCCGACTCGTGCAGCGAGCGTGCGAGCTCGTTCGCACGGCTCATCTGCGGAATGTACTCGCCGTCGGCGAAGGTCGCGGCGCTGCGTGCGAGCGCACCGACGTGCGCGAGCTGTTCGGCAAGCGAGGGCCCGTGGCCGGCGTTGCCGAGCGCGGAAAGCATGGTCATCCCGAATCCCCAGTGTGCGGGCGGCCGTACCATCGGCCGCAGTAGTCGCACAGCACCGGTCTATCGGCCAACAGGGGCGCGACTGTTTCACGCCACGTAGACTGCGCCTGCCGCGCCCTCTACACGCACGCGCGAGAGGATCACCTGACATGACCGCAACCGCAGCGAGCCAGCACGTGCCCGACGACGCCCTGCCACCCACGTTCAAGCCTGATGTCGCGATCGTCGGCCTGGGCTACGTGGGCCTGCCGCTGGCTATGACCTTCGCCGACGGCGGCGCAACCGTGCTGGGCCTCGACGTCGATCCGTCCAAGCCGCAGCTCGCCCGCAACGGCACCAGCTGGATCGAGGACGTGCCGAGCGAGCACGTCGCACGGCACGTCGAGGCGGGACGCTTCGCAGCATCGACCGACTTCTCCACGCTCGCGATGGCCGACGCCGTGATCATCGCCGTGCCCACGCCGCTCAACCGCAACCGCGAGCCCGACCTCACGATGGTCGAGGCCGCGACGCGCTCGATCGCACCGCACCTCGCGCCGGGCCAGCTCGTCGTGCTCGAGTCGACCACCTGGCCGGGCACCACCCGCGAGGTGCTGCTGCCGATCCTCGAGGATGGTGGCGACGACGGTTCGGACAGGACCGTCGGGGTCGACTTCCATCTTGCGTATTCGCCCGAGCGAGTGGATCCGGGCAACGCGACCTGGAACACGAAGAACACGCCGAAGGTCGTGGGCGGGATCACCCCTGCCTGCACCGAGAAGGCCACCGCGCTGTATGCGCGCGCGGTCGACACGGTGCATCCGGTGACCGCGCCCGAGGCCGCGGAGCTCGAGAAGCTGTTCGAGAACATCTTCCGCAACGTCAACATCGCGCTCGTGAACGAGCTCGCGATGCTCTGCGACCGCATGGGCATCGACGTGTGGGAGGTGATCGACGCCGCGGCGACCAAGCCGTTCGGGTTCATGAAGTTCACCCCCGGCCCCGGGCTGGGCGGGCACTGCATCCCGATCGACCCCTTCTACCTCAGCTGGAAGGCGCGCGAGTACGACTTCTCGACCGAGTTCATCGAGCTGGCCGGCAAGATCAACTCGAACATGCCGTACCACTGCGTCCGCAAGCTGCGCAAGGCGCTCGACGCGCACGGCAAGGGCCTGCGCGGCTCGAAGGTCGTGATGCTCGGCGTGGCCTACAAGAAGGACATCGCCGACTACCGCGAGAGCTCCGCGATCAAGATCCTCGAGCTGCTGCAGAAGCGCGGCGTGGACGTGGTGTACCACGACCCGTTCGTGCCGGAGATCGAGGACGGCCACGGCGTCGACGCGCCGCAGGCACCCGCGAACACCTCGGTGGAGCTGACCGACGAGCTGCTCGATTCCGCAGATGCCGTGATGGTGATCACCGACCACACCTCGATCGACTGGCAGCGCATCCTCGACCGCTCGAAGGTCGTGATCGACTTCCGCAACGTCTACTCGAACGAGCCGCGCAGCGAGCGGCTCTGGAAGCTCTGAGCACCGCCGGCGGCCGGCGCAGGACCGAGCGATGACCGAGAACTGGACGTTCCTGACCAACCACGCGCGGGTGCTGCTCATGGTGGCGGCGCGACCGGAGCTGCGGATTCGCGACATCGCACTCGAGACCGGCGTGACCGAGCGATCCGTGCAACGGATCGTGGGCGACCTCGAGGCCGCCGGCTACCTGCGCCATGAACGCGTCGGACGACGCAACCGCTACGTCGTCGATCCACAGCGCCCGCTTCGACACCCGCTGAACGCCGCGGACACGGTCGGCGACCTGATGGGTGCACTTCGCTCGATCGGGCCGGCGAGCTAG
>JAGQUL010000254.1 GCA_020438525.1 Thermoleophilia bacterium
GGACCAGCCCCCCCCGCTGCGCAATGGCCCGTCCGGCGCCCCGTCCCTACGCTCTCCCCCTCGCCGCCCCCCCCGACGGAGCCCCCGCCATGCCGAGCCCGAACCCGACCTCGCCCCTCGCCCGCGCCTTCGCCGAGTCCGCGATGCCCCTCACCGAGCGAGGCGGCGCCGCCGTCCCCGAGGCGATCATCGACCCGCGCCTCGAGCGCGCCGCCCTCGAGACCGCGGCCGGCCTCGTCGACCTCGGCTTCCTCGGCCACTTCACCGCGGTCGGCCGCCACCGCCAGCGCTTCGTCCACAACATGACCACCTGCCAGGTGAAGGCGCTCACCCCCGGCCAGGGCCGCTTCGGGCTCCTCGTCGAGCAGAAGGGGCACGTCGTCGCGCAGCTCGTCGTCGAGGCCGAGGCCGACGCGCTCCGCGTCGAGGTCATGCGCGAGAAGGCCGAGGCCGCGATGGCCCAGCTCGTGAAGTATCGGGTCGCCGACGACGTGCGCTTCGCCGAGCTCCCCGGGCTCCACGTGCTCGCCGTGCTCGGCCCGACCGCGCTCGACGTCGTCCCCGAGGCCGAGGACCTCGACGACTACGCCTTCCGCGACGTCGACCTCGACGGCGTCCCGGCGCGCGTGCGCCGGAACCCCGCCCGCCTCGGCATCGCCGGCGTCGACGTGACCATCGCCGAGGACGACGCCCAGCGCGCCTACGGCGCCCTCGCGACGCGCGGCGCCCTCCCCTGCGGCCAGGCCGCGCTCGACGCCGTGCGCGTCGCCTCGGAGTGGCCCTGGGACGGCGTCGACATCGGGCTCGACAACCTCCCGCTCGAGTCGGCGCGGCTCTACGCCACCGTCGACTGGGACAAGGGCTGCTACATCGGGCAGGAGGTCATCGCCATGACCCACTACCGCGGGCGCCCGAACAAGCTCCTCCGGCGCGTCACGATCGCGGCCGACGCCCCGGACGCGGCCGGCGCCACGCTGACGGCCGGCGACAAGGCCGTGGGCGTGCTCGGCACGGCCTCGCCGGTCGCGGTGGGCGGGGAGCGCACGGCCCTCGCCGTGATCAAGCGCAAGCACGCCGAGGCGGGCACGATCCTCGGGCTCCCGGGTGGCGGGACGGCCCGCGTCGAGGGCGGCCTGGACGCGCCGAGCGCCTGAAACCACGGCGGCCCGGGTGACCGAAAGGCGTCACGCGGTGTATCCAGGGATGACAGGCGCGCGACGCGGCGATGAATGTGGTGACGGGGGCGTGCGTCCCCGCCACGTCGCGCCCCCGGCCGCACGGCGGCGCGCCCCGACGCAGACGACGACCTGGCAAGACACCCGGAGAACCCGATGATGCGACCGCTCTCGACCCTGCTCACGCTCTCGACGATGACGCTCGCGACGCTGGTCGTGACGCCGCTCTCCGCGGCGCCCCCGCGGACGAGCCACGACGACGCGACGTGGTCGTCGCCGCGCCTCGACGACGACGACGACGACGGCGGGAGCGAGGTGAAGCCCTGCTCGCGGAGCGACTTCAAGTCGGAACTCGTGAAGAAGGCGTGCGCCGACGGCGGCCAGAAGGCCGCGAAGAAGGCGATGAAGGCGTTCGTGAAGGAGGCGAAGACGCAGCTCGACGAGAAGCTCGTGTGCAAGGACTGCCACACGAAGCTCTCGGGCGACTACCCGCTCACGGACGACGGGCTCAAGAAGCTCCAGGACCTCGAGGCGAAGCTCGCGGCGAAGAAGGCCGCGCCGAAGCAGCTCTCCCCGGGCGAGACCACGACGCTCCTCCAGTTCATGGGCGTGACCGCGCGCTGACCGCGGCGCGACCACGCTCGTCGACCTGACGGCCGCCCTCGCGAGGGGCGGCCGTCGTCGTCTCGGGGGCGGCTTCCCGGGGTGCCGAATGACACGCGCAACTCGCCCTTTTGCGGGGGGCGGCGGCGTGCTACCCATCGGGGCGCAAACCGAACCCCCGACGACCCGGAGAGACGCCATGGTCGACTTCCGCCTCAGCGAGGAGCAGGAGCTCCTGAGACAGCTCGCGCGCGACTTCGCGAAGACCGAGATCATGCCGGCCGCGGCGCACCACGACGAGACGGGCGAGTTCCCGACCGAGATCGTGAAGAAGGCGTGGGAGGCGGGCCTCCTCAACACGAAGATCCCGGAGGCCTACGGCGGCCTCGGGCTCGGCGTCTTCGAGAGCTGCATCATCGCCGAGGAGCTCGGCTACGGCTGCACCGGCATCACGACGGCCATCGAGGCGAACAACCTCGCCGAGGCGCCGCTCATCGTCGCCGCGAGCGACTCGGTGAAGAAGCGCTTCCTCGCGCCGATGACCGAGTCGTTCCAGATGGCGGCGTACTGCGTGACGGAGCCGGGCGCGGGCTCGGACGTCGCCGGCGTGAAGACGACCGCCGTCAAGAAGGGCGACAAGTTCGTGCTGAACGGCACGAAGCAGTGGATCACGAACGCCGCCAAGGCCGACTGGTACTTCGTCCTCGCGAAGACCGACCCGGAGGCCGGGCACCGCGGGATGACGGGCTTCGTCGTGCCGCGCGACTCGCCGGGCGTGTCGGTCGGGCGGAAGGAGAAGAACATGGGCCAGCGCGCGAGCGACACGCGCCAGGTCGTGTTCGAGGACGTCGAGGTGCCCGCGGACAACGTCGTCGGCGAGGTCGGGCACGGCTTCAAGGTCGCGATGGCGGCGTTCGACGTGACGCGGCCGATGGTCGCCGCGGCGGCGGTCGGGCTCGCGCGGCGCGCCATGGACGAGTCCATCGCGTACGCGAAGGAGCGCAAGACCTTCGGCCGGCCGATCGCGAACCACCAGGCGATCGCCTTCATGATCGCGGACATGGCGACGTCGGTCGAGGCCGCGCAGATGCTGGTCTGGAAGTCGGCGCTCCTCTACGACCAGGGCAAGCGCAACAGCCTCTTCGCGGCGCACGCCAAGCGCTTCGCCGCCGACGAGGCGATGCGCATCGCGACGGACGCCGTGCAGGTCTTCGGCGGCTACGGCTTCAACACCGAGTACCCGGTCGAGAAGCTCATGCGCGACGCGAAGATCTTCCAGATCTACGAGGGCACGAGCCAGATCCAGCGGCTCGTGATCGCCAAGGAGCTGATGATGCCGCGCTGACGATCGGCCGCAGCATCGATGCGAGTTCGAACGCCCGGCCCTGTGCCGGGCGTTCGCAATTCGGGTAGCAGGGTTCCATGCGCGTGCTGGTGGTCGACGATGACGAGGACATCCGGGTGTCGCTTCGGCGTGCGCTCGCGCTCGACGGTCACGACGTGCTGCAGGTGGAGGCGGCCGAGCCGGCGCTCGAGCTGCTGCGCGACGACCCGTCGATCGAGGTCGTGGTGCTCGACCGGGGACTGCCCGGCATCGACGGGCTCGAGGCGTGTCGTCGCATCCGCAGCGCCGAGCTCGATGTGGCGGTGCTCGTGCTCACCGCGCTCGGAACCGTGCGCGATCGGGTCGACGGCCTCGACGCAGGCGCCGACGACTACGTGGTCAAGCCATTCGACATCGACGAGCTTCTCGCGCGCGTGCGTGCGGTCGGGCGCAGGCGCGCGCCCGCGAGTGGCGGTTCGGCATCGGCCGCGGCCGATGCCACGGATGCGATCCGCGTCGCCGACCTGGTGGTGGATCCGGGCGCGTGGATCGCGCGACGCGGCGATCGCGACCTGGCGCTGACACGCACCGAGTTTCGACTGCTGGCGGCGCTTGCCGAGCGAGCGGGTCGGGTCGTGCCCCGCGACCTGCTGATGGAGGAGGTCTGGGGCTACGACTTCGGAACCGGCTCCTCCAATCTCGACGTCTACGTGTCGTACCTGCGCCGCAAGCTCGAGGCCGGCGGCGAGGCCCGGCTGGTGCACACGGCTCGTGGCGTGGGCTACGTGCTGCGGGAGGGCGCGTGACCACCCGCGTCCGGTTCGCGACCTGGGCCGCACTCGCCGGCGCGCTCGCCGTGCTCGTTGCCGGCCTCGTGGCGATCGTCGTGGTCGAGCGATCGCTGCACCAGGTGATCGACGACCGGATCAGTGCGACGATGACTCGCGTCCAGGCGCGCGGCGGCCTCGACGAAGCATGCCGGGTGATCGCCACGCTCGCCGATGACCCGAGCGGCCGGGTGGCTTCGATCGCCGCCAACGGGACGGAGCGCTGCCGATCCAGCCAGGCCGCACCGTCGCCGCGCGCGCTCGGTCTCGATGTCGAGGCCGAGCTGCCGAGCGGGATCCGTTCCCGGAGCGTCGAGGGCGTGTCGTGGCGGATCGGCGTGATGCGGCTGAACGACCGCGCCGGGGCATACGTGATCGTCGGGGAGCAGGACGAGCCCGTGGCACGCGCGTTGCGCAACGCGCAGCGCGCCATCTTCGTCGCGATCGCCGTGGGCATCCTGCTCGCGATCGTGAGCGGCGTGGTCGCATCGATCCCCGCGACGCGCAGGATCCGGACGCTGCTCGACCGGATTCGACGCGCGGCCGTCACGAGGCGCGGCGACGTGGTCCACGTCGCCGGCGGGCTGGGTCGCGACCTCGACCGCGCCGGCCGCGCGATCGACGAGCTGCTTGACCAGCTGCGTGACTCGGAGGCGGCTCGGCATCGCCTGTTCGCGGACGCGGCACACCAGCTGCGCACGCCGGTCACGAGCATCCGCACCAACGCACAGCTGCTGGAGCGACGCAGCGACCTCGACGACGACGCCCGCGACATCGCCGCAAGGATCGCTGCGCAGTCGGCGTCGATCGGTGCGCTCGTGTCGGCGCTGGTCGACTACGCGGCGGTGGAGGCATGGATCGATGCCGACGCCGGCCCGCGCCCGCTCGGCGAGCTTGCCCGCGAGGCGATGGAGCGCGCGACGATCCGCTGGCCGGACCTCGACGTGGCGCTGCACGACGACGGATCTGCGGCGGTCGTCGACTCCGAGCAGGTCGTGCGCGCCGTCGGGAACCTGATCGACAACGCGATGGTCCATGGGCGGCTGCCGGTCACGATCACCGTCGCCGACGATGCGATCACGGTCGCCGACGCGGGCGACGGCCTCGACGGCCTCGAGCCCGAGGCGGCGTTCGAGCCGTTCGCGAGCGGAGGTGACGGCTCCGGGCTGGGGCTCGCCTTCGTCGCGCACGTCGCCCGCGTGCACGGCGGCGACGCGCGGATCGAACCCGGTCCGGGTACGCGCGTGACGATCGACCTCGCGAGGCGCAACGACGTTCTCGGATGATTCTCGGATTCGCCTCCGACGACTCACGGATGCGGCGGGCATACCGGGTATCGCCCCACCCATGACCAGGAGCGACACCATGCAGGAACACGACGATCGCACCGAGACGGTGCTTGACCGCACGCTCGGATTCATCGACGAGGAGCGTCTGCGGCCGTGGCTGCTCCGGCTGCGCGCTGCGGCGATGGTCGTCGTCATCCTGGGGGCATGGGCGCTCGCGCTGGTCATCGCCGTCGACGCCCGCGAGAACGACATGTATCCCGGCGACGGGATCTACGTTGCCGGGTTCATCGCGCTTGCCCTGCTGGTGACCGTCGTGCTCGGCGCATCGATCCGGTCTGCCCGGATGCGCACGGCGCTCAGGCCCGTCGAGGTGGGGGCGCTCGTCGGAGTCGCGACCTGGCTCGCCACGCTGCTGTTCCCCGACGACGATCCGTACTCCGGGCAGGAGTACCTCGCGGTGGGGATCGGGATCTTCGCGATGCTCGGATGGGCGTTCATCGCTGCGCTCGTGCAGGGTCGACAGCGTGAGCGGACGTGGCTGCTCGGCACGCTCGGCGTGCTCATGGTGATCGGGTTCGCACTGCCGCCGCTCGACCGCTGGCTCGCCGACATCGATGCCGGTGCGTACGCGCAGGAGTTCGGCTCGGACTCGAGCTTCGCCACTGCGTTCGGCCAGGACGGCTCGTTCTCGCTGTCGGGTTCGAGGATCTACGGTTACACCGCGGCGATCGAGGCCGGCTACGAGCCGCAGGCATCCAACGAGGCAGGTCCGTACTACTACGACGACCCGTCCGGTCCGGTGGACGCGAATGGTGCGACGATGTCGACGTTCGGCGACATACCACCGTTCGGCGGCGTGGAGCTGCGCGTGCTCGATGACGACACGCTGCGCCTCGATGCGAGGCCGAACGGCGCTGCCGACGGCAGCCGCCTTCAGGCCGAGATTCGGCGCGGCACCTGTGGCGCGCCCGGAGCGGTCGTGGGCGGCCGGTTCGACATCACCGTGGGCGCGCTCACCCGAACCGCGACCGGCATCACGCTGGCCGACCTCGAGACCAATCGCGAGCTGGTGCTGGTGGCGGGATCCGGCGACCCGCTGGCGCCGGTTCGCTGCATCGACCTCGTGGACCGTGGCGCGCTTGCCGCAGCACAGCTCGGCGCGGCGTCGTTCGGAAAGCGCTGCATCGCACCGCTCGGCATCGATGCGACCGCACTGCGCCGCATCACCGTGTCGTCGTTCCAGGATGCGCGCTGCGGCGAGGATTGGGTGAAGCTCGCACGCATCGCCTCGGCGCGCTACGTGTCCGACGGCGCGGCCACCCAGGTTCGGGACTGCCTTGCGGGCATCAGCCTCGACGACTCGCTCGTGCGCGACCTGCCGGGCAACGAGGCGCTGCTCGACCTGGGCAATCCGGACCTGGACCCCCGCGCGCTCCAGTGCGCCGACATCGCGATGACCCCTGCCATGGCGGTCCCCGCGCCGAGTCAGGACCCGAATGTCGCCTAGCGACTGGAACGCCCCGGAATGACGGATCGGCCGGAATCAATTCCGATCCGTCGAGAAACCGTCGAACATCCACCATGTGTGAAACTTGTGCCGGATGGGGGAAGGACGACCGCGGCCCGGCGAGTAGGAGAGCCTCGACGGGTATTTGACGTCCCAGTCAATTAGTATGTCTGCGACGCACGTCATCCACCGACGGAGAGGGAGATCCGCGATGACCGAGGCATTCATCTACGACGCGCTGCGCACGCCGCGCGGGCGAGGCAAGAAGACCGGTTCGCTGTACGAGGTCAAGCCGGTGTCACTCGTGAGCGGGCTGCTCCAGGAACTGACACGACGCAACCCCGACATGCACTCGAACGAGGTCGACGACGTCGTGCTCGGGTGCGTCACCCCGGTCGGCGACCAGGGTGCCGACATCGCACGCACCGCCGTGCTCGCCAGCGGCTTCGGCGAGCAGGTCGGCGGCGTGTCGATCAACCGCTTCTGCGCATCCGGCCTCGAGGCGGTCAACCAGTCCGCGGCGCGCGTGCGCAGCGGCTGGGAGGACCTGATCGTCGCAGGCGGCGTGGAGTCGATGAGCCGCGTGCCGATGGCCTCCGACGGCGGAGCCTGGGCGATGGACCCCGAGACCGCGCTGCACACGGGCTTCGTGCCCCAGGGCATCAGCGCCGACCTGATCGCCACCGAATACGGCTTCACCCGCGATGAGGCCGACGCGCTGGCGGTCGAGAGCCAGCGGCGCGCCAAGGCGGCCTGGGACGAGGGCCGCTTCGCCCGCTCGATCGTGCCAGTGCTCGACCAGAACGGGCTGACGATCCTCGACCGCGACGAGCACATGCGCCCGGAGACGACGATCGAGAGCCTCGCCGCGCTGAAGCCCGCCTTCAAGGAGATGGGCGAGGTCGTGCCCGGCTTCGACAAGGTGGCGATGCTGAGATACCCGCATCTCGACCATGTCGAGCACATCCACCACGCCGGCAACTCGTCGGGCATCGTCGACGGCGCCGCGGCGGTGCTGGTCGGCACGAAGGAATGGGGCGAGGCGCGGGGGCTGGTGCCGCGGGCGCGGATCGTGGCGACGGCCAAGATCGGCACCGACCCGACGATGATGCTGACCGGCCCGGTGCCGGTGACCGAGCGCGTGCTCGCCGCCGCCGGCATGTCCATCGGCGACATCGACCTGTTCGAGGTGAACGAGGCCTTTGCCTCGGTCGTGCTGCGCTTCCTGCAGGCCTTCCAAACGGACCCGGCGCGGGTCAACGTGAACGGCGGCGCCATCGCCATGGGCCACCCGCT
>JAGQUL010000255.1 GCA_020438525.1 Thermoleophilia bacterium
TGATCGCCGGCAACGTCGCCACCGCGCAGGGCGCGCGCGACCTGATCGATGCCGGTGCGCACGGCATCAAGGTCGGCGTCGGCCCCGGCTCGGTGTGCACGACGCGGCTGGTGGCCGGCGTGGGCGTGCCGCAGCTGACCGCCGTGATGGACTGTGCCACGGTCTGTCATGAGGCGGGGATCCCGATGTGTGCCGACGGCGGCATCCGCATGCCGGCCGACATGAGCAAGGCGATCGCTGCCGGCGGCGAGACGATCATGGTCGGCAACCTGCTCGCCGGTACCAGCGACAGCCCGGGCACGCTGCTCAAGCGCGACGGCCGCACCGTGAAGGTCCATCGCGGCATGGCCAGCGGCGGCGCGATGCGCAAGCGCAGCGACATGGACTCGAGCAGCGCCCAGAACAGCACCCGGCTCGAGCGCCGCTGGCTGCTCGGGCGCGAGAGCGACGCCGGCGAGTTCGGCAAGGTCGTCGCCGAGGGCGTCGAGGCCGTGGTGCCGTACCGCGGCGAGACCCACGCCGTGCTCAACGAGCTCGCCGGTGGCCTGCGCAGTGCGATGAGCTACTCCAACTCGCGCACGCTCGCCGAGTACCACGAGCGTGCACAGTTCGTGCGCATCACCGCCGCAGGCCAGGTCGAGAGCCGCCCCCACGACGTCGAGGTCTGACGCACCCCGGCGTGCAACGCCGCGCCTACCAGCCGGCCACGAGCTGCTGAAGCTGCAGGAGCGCGTTCTGCACCGTGAGCGCCATCTGCTGCGACGCGCGCACCTGCACGACGTCGGTGCGCTTCTCGCCGTGCAGGCTCAGCGCGTCGTAGCGCACCACGAAGCGGTTGAGCGACACGAAGATCTCCGAGTCCCACGTCGCGATCGTGTCGGGTGGCGCCTCGATCTGTGCGCGCAGCGTGGCGTGCACCTGAGCCGCGACCGACGGGTCGCTCACCGCGAGCGTGATCGAGCCGTTCGAGCCGACGTACAGCCCGAGCAGCCGCGTCGCCAGCCGCGGCGGCGCCGCACCCACCACCAGGTGCTGCCGGTCGATCCACACCTTGTTCGGCTCGGGCGCGCGCGGCAGCGCCACCACCTCGGCCACCGGTCCGTGTCCGAGCTCGCGTCGCTCGTTCGCATACGCGTTCTCGGCGTACTCGTTCTGCTCGTCGTAGTGCACCGCCCGCGCGCTCAGCACGTCCGCGCCCCCGTCGGTCACCTGCACGATCGCATCGGGAACCGCCGCGAGTGCACCGGGGTGCTCGCTCTGCACGGTCCAGCGACCGGGAACGAGGGGATCTGACTGGACGACGAGCTGCGCCATGCTGCGCTGCTACCCGCGACTCGCTGCATCGTCACCCGCAGCGAACCACGCGCCGCGCGTCGACCGGGTCGTCGTCCTACATCCGTACGTAGCCGCGGATGTCGTTGGTCGATGCCGGGTACTCGCGCCGCTTCACCACGTCGCTGGCGTTGCCCTCGATCGTGTGGACGGTGCCGTCGGGATCCACTCGCTCGACGATTCCGGTGTGGTCGGCCACGCCGTCGCCGGCCCAGTCGAAGATCACGATGTCGCCGGGCGCCGGTCGGTACGAGTCGAAATCCGCGAAACGACCCTGCTGGCGACCCCACGCCTCGAGCGTGGGCACGTAGCCCGTGCCGTTTCCGCCGGCGCCGATCGGTGCCCCGGCCTCCTTGGCGAGCCAGCTCACGAAGTACGCGCACCACGGACCGGGCGTGTCCTGCGCGCCGGCCGTTGCGCTTCGGTACTCGCGGATCCGCGGCGAGTCGTTGTTGCCGCTCGTCTCGCCAACGCCGATCTCGCGCTGCGCGAGCGCGACCATCCGCGATCCGGCACCGGTGCCCAGCCCGAGCGGCATGCCCGCGGTGGGGACCGGCAGGCCCATCATCCGGTACTGGTCCGCCACGCTCAGCACGGGCAGCCCGAACTGGCTCATCGGATCGGCGCTGCCGCCGCTCGCAGCGGAGTCACCGCCCAGCAGCGACTGCTGCTGCGCGGCGAGCTGTGCCTGGAAGGCACCCGTGGGCGACGCCGCGCCGGCGGCGGAGGAGGTCCCGATCGGTTCCCCCGCCAACGCGCGCAGCTCGCTCACTCGCTGCAGTGCGGATTCGTAGCCCATCGCTACGAGGCATCGGCCAGCCCGTGGAGCCCCTTGAACGCGCCCGAGCGTGCGTTCTTCACTGCAAATTCGTGGTACAGCTGGCGATCGAGTGCCTCGACGGAGTGCGCCATTCGCAGCGCCTCTCCATAGACGATCCGCACGAACTCCATGCGGTCGTCCTCGCCGAGGTCCTCCCACTGCTCGAGCAGCGTGCCGGCATAGCCGAGCACGCTCGTCAGCGGCGTGCGGAGCCCATGCGAGAGCTCCTCGTGCAATACGGTCTTCATTTCCTTGGTCCTTTCACCGAGCGACGACGACATGGTGGGCGTCATGCGAACGGTCGACCGGGGGCGCATCCGGGGGGTAATGCAGTGGATACATCGGCACTTCGATGATCCGGGTCATGCGACGACCGAGCAACGTGTCGCGGTTGCATACACGGCGTTGCAGGCAGTCAGCCTTCACCGACCCCTGACCTGGCTCGAACCTGCGGCTCACATGTCGTTCACAACGGCCAAACGTGTGGCCGCCATCGTCCGACGGGTCCTGCAAGCATGCGTAAACCTCCCCGCAAACGGTGAGGATTCGACGAGATGCCACCCGTCCACGGCACGAATGCGACGCGCGCCCGACGCGAGCTCGAGGAGCAGCAACGGCGCCGCCGCCGACACCGCACGCCTGCAGGTGCGGCGCCGCTGCATGGTCGGACGCTGCCGAACGCGGCGTTCAACCCCGCAACGCCGCCCGCACGTGCCGACTCGACGTTCGGCTACGCGACCGTGCAGCTGCCGCCCGGATCGCGGGTGATTCGCCCGGTCCAGACGGGTGATCAGGGCATCAGTGCGAACGAGCGCCCGCACGCCGAGGTCGCGATCAAGCGACTGTTCGAGGCCGGCGGCGTGGACATGATCGCGTTTTACGACGCCGAGGCGAACGCCTACGAGCTGCGCTCGAGGACCGGCATGGTGCGCTGGCAGCGGTGGACGACACCCTCCGGCGAGCTGCGCTACGTGGTCACCGAGCAACGGGGCGAGAATCCGATCCCGAGCGTCGACGGCACGGTGCTCAACACGCTCGAGCAGGAAGTGGCGGCAGCCGGCGGCACGGGCAAGCCGGTGCCCAAGGAGAAGAACTCGTACCCCGACATCCTGCAGCGGCTCACCCAGCTGTGGGACGACCGACGGGCACCCGACTTCGTGTACATCCCGTCCCCTGGCGGGGATCCGAACCATCCGGGTGCGGGCTCGCACGGCATCCCCGACATGGTCCAGTCGCGCGCCCCGCTCGTGATCGCGGGGCCGGGCATCAAGCACGGCGCGGTGAGCGACGCGCTCGTTCGCCACGAGGACGTCGCACCGACCGTCGCCGACCTGCTCGGCGTGCACGCGGTGCAGGGCACGAACGCGAGCGGCGTGCAGCGCACGCAGCTGCTCAAGTGGCAGGACGGCAAGTCGCTCACGTCGGCGATCTCCGGTGCCCGGCAGGGTGCGCTCTACGGTGCCGCGCAGCGCGCCGTGGTGTTCGCGATCGACGGCCTGAGCCAGACCGTGCTGCTCGACGAGATCAAGAAGGGCAACCTGCCGAACCTGGCGCGCCTGGTGGCGCGCGGAACGCTCTTCCGCAACGGCACGCTCTCGGAGTATCCGAACGTGACGTGGGCGAACCACAACACGCTCGTGACCGGGGCGGCGCCCGGCCACAGCGGGATCGTCAACAACAGCTGGTACGACCGCGAGACGCAGACCGAGCAGCTGATCACCGACGGCGGATTCAAGAACGTGCTGCGTACGGGGCGGCTGATCGATCCGCAGGTCGAGACGCTCTACGAGGCCGTGGAGCGCTCGTTCGCGGATGCCAGGACGGTCGCGATCAACCAGCCCTCGGGCCGCGGAGCCGACATCAGCGTGCTCGACCTGGTCGGCGTGGGCGGGATCCTTCGTCACATCGCGAAGATCGGGGTCGAGTACCTCAAGGATCGCCGCGTCTCGGATCGCGAGTACGAGAGCCTCGAGGGCTGGAAGGGCGAGGCGATCAAGGATTCCTTCGCCTCCGCGCTCGGACAGGCGCTGTGGGGGGCGAAGGACGTGCCGAAGCTCGGCGTGTTCGAGTTCACGCTCGTCGACAACCGCGGCCACCTCGTGGGGCCGCACACCGAGGATGCGCGACGCGCGCTGCGCGAGGTCGACCGCAAGATCGGCAAGGTGCTCGACACGATCGAGAAGCGCGGGATCGCCGACTCGACCGCGTTCGTGCTCACCGCCGACCACGGCATGGAGCATCAGTACACCGAGCCCGAGAAGCTCGGCGGCTGGTTCGAGGCGCTCGACCGCGCCGCCGCTGACGGTGCACGCACGAAGGAGAGCACCCGCTTCGTCTACGTGCACAGCGTGCAGTGGGCGGTGGAGGGTGCAGTGCCCAAGGCAGGCACGACGGGCGAGCTGGCGATCAAGGTCGTGAACGACGACCAGGATGCGCAGGGCACGCGCCCGGCGGTCGCCGGAGCGACGGTCACCGTGCGCGACGCGGACGGGCACGAGTGGAGCGCCGTGACGGACGCGGAGGGTCGCATCAAGCTTCCGGTCTCGCCGACCCGTGGACCGCTGCAGGTGACGATCGAGCACACCGACTTCTCGGTCGAGAAGGGCTCGATTCCGCTTCCCGGTTGAGCCGCCGCTGCAACGAGGCCAGCAGCTGGCCCGATATGCAGGCGATGAGCAAGGAAACCCCCACCACTGCGCGATCGCGTGACCACCTGCGGCTCGTGTCGACGCCGCCGCTCGAGGCCGGCACGCCGCCCGCGGCGCGGCCACGGACGATCGGCCGCGTGATTGCGCAGACGGCGCTGATCGCCGACAGCGCAGTGACGCGTCGACGGCTCGACGATCGCACGCCCGATGCCGGACGTGGCATGGCCGGTCGGCTGCTCGGTCGGTTCCGCTGAACGCTCGCTGAACCGAGCGCGCGTCGATCAGGCCAGGCGCGGTGCGCCGGCCAGTGCTCGCTGCTCGCGCTCGGCGCGGCGGCGACGCATCGCCGCGAACGGCGCCTTCGCCGAGCGACCGGCAACACGCTCCTCGATCAGCGACAGCAGCATCTCGCGCTGGTCGCCGTCGTGGATGTCGATGTTGTCGGTGTCGATCACCAGCACGTCGGAAGCGTCGTAGCTCGCCATCCAGCGCTCGTACCGATCCTCGAGCCCCTGCAGGTACTCGACCTGCACGTTCGCCTCGATCGACCGGTCGCGACCGCGGATCCGCTCGACGAGCGTGGGGATCCCGGCACGCAGGTAGATCATCAGGTCCGGGCCCGGCACCACGCGGGTGAGCGCTCGGAAGTGATCTTCAAGCGACCGGAACTCCTCCTCGTCGAGCAGGCCCTGCTCGTAGTGCGACGACGCGAACACGTGGAAGTGCTCGTAGATGGTGCGGTCCTGCACCGACACCCGGTTGTTCGCGATGATGTCGCAGTGCTGGCGGAAGGCCTGGCTGAGGAACGTGAACTGGGAGTGGAAGCTCCACCGCCCCATGTCCTCGTAGAACCGCTCCAGATACGGATTCTCGGCGATGCTCTCGTAGAACGGATCGGCCCCCAGGCGATCCGCGAGTGCTGCCGTGAGCGTACTCTTGCCTACGCCCATGTTGCCTGCGATTGCGACGTGCTTTGCCCCTGCTCCCATGCTGCACAGTATGGAATTGCCACCGGACTCAGTCGGTGCGCGATCGCTACCGGTCAGCGATCGGAGTCGGGGCGGAGCGATCCCTTCGAGAAGCGTTGGCGTTGCTCGGTGCGCAGCTCCTTGCGTCGCTGCTCGTCGCTTGCCATCGGGCTCGCCTGGTCCGTTCCCGAGGAGGCGGCCAGTCGTCGTCGCTGTGTCTCGAACACGAGCCGAGTCGCCGCCTCGTGCTCCGCTGATCCGGGGGCGGTCAGGCTCTGCAGGCGATACTCGAACCAGTCCCCCTTCGGAGTCGCGTCGAGTACGCCGAGCAGGAAGCTCACGTAGCGGCCGTTCGGCCCGTGGCCAGCGCCACCCAGGCGCACGCCCAGCGTGCACTGAGTCCCTGGCGGCATCTCCAGCTTCGAGCGCAGGCGTGCCCCGCCAGCGCTCAGGTTCTGCAGCGTGCATGGAGCCACGCGGCCCTCGTGGAAGAGCTCCGCGTGCAGCTCGTCGTCGGCGTCGATCCTGAATGATTCGCGCTGGTTCTCGGTCATCCCATTGCTCGTCCTGCCCGTCGCGGCGGTCCGACGAACGTCGAGGAGGGGCAGTCGATGCCCGGAGGGTGTCCGGGCGTCCGTGCCCGGCGAGGTCGTCCATGACCGTGATTCGATTCCGGCCGGCGCGTCAGGCGACCGGCACGCAGGCGAGCAGCTCGCGCAGCTCGCCGGCACGCGAGGCGATCGCGTCGCGCAGCTCGCTCGGGGCGGTCACGACTGCCTGGCCGCGGTACTTGAGGATCTCCTCGATCAGCCACGTGTCACCGGCCGTTGCCAGGTGCTGCAGCGCAGAGCCGTCGACGAGACGCTTGACGTCGCCACCCTTCTCGAGGATGTAGCCGGCGGCCGAGGGTGCGAACCACACGTCTGCGATCCGGGGCGCGTCCTCGAGCGTGCGGGGCGTGTCGGCCTCGTAGCCGGTGAGGTCCACGTCGCGCTCGTCGAAGGTTGTCTTCTGCACCTCGAGCGACTTGATGCGGTCGAGGCGGAACGAGCGCAGGTCGTCGGCCTTGCGGCACCACGCGACCATGTACCAGTGCTGCTTGAGGCGCTGCAGCCGCAGCGGCTCCACGTCACGCTCGCTCAGCTCGCCTCGCGCCTGCGAGTAGTACTCGATGCGCAGCACCCGTCGACCACGCATGGCCGTGGTGAGGCGCTCGAGCACGTGCTGCTCGCTCGACGTCGGGGCGGTGGCGGGGACCGTCGGGCTGCCGTAGCCGCCGAAGCCCTCGGTGAGCTTCGCGCGCACCGAGTCGAGGTCGCTCTTGGCGGTGGCCGCGACGAGCGGACCGACCAGGTCGAGCGCGAGCAGCAGCGCCTTCGCCTCGAGCGGCGACAGTCGCGCGGGGCGGCGGAAGACCTCACCGTCGGGCCACGCGTCGACCTTCACGGTGTCGCCGTCGAGCTCGGCGTACATGGCGTACGCGCCGGCACCGAAGTTCACGAGCGTGAGCAGGTCGACCGCCTCGCCGAGCGACTTCTCGTCGAGGCCGTAGCGCTGCATCAGGTCGGCGGCGGGGACCTCGCCCTCGCCGCGCGGGTTGCAGCTGGCGAGCAGGTCGCTCATCAGTGCCTGCAGCAGCGCGAACTGCTCGGCGCCGACCGGCGCGACCGGCTTGCGGCGACGCGGCGTGGCCTCGGGCATCTCGAGCGGCGGCAGCTCGCCGGCGAGCTTCGGCGCCGTTCCGGCGTGCTGCTGCTCGACGCTTGCGAGCGCCTCCTGCACGCCGTCGACGATCTCCGACGGGCCGAGCGGGCGAACGAGCCCGTTCATGCCGAGGATCCAGCCGACCAGCCAGCTCGGGGCGGCGTACCAGGTGCGGAACACGACGGAGCCGTCGTCGTGGCGCTCGACGACCTCGCCGGCGCGCTCGAAGCTGCGCTCGACCCACCATGCGGCGGACGGGTCGACCCACAGGTCGGCCTCGCCGATCGACTCGCCGAACTGCCAGTTCGGTCGGGTCCGGTACTCGGTCGCGTCGAAGTCCTCGGGGACGTCGAAGTCACGCTCCTTGCGGCTCGTGAACTTGATCTCGCCCTGGATGCGCGAGAGGCGGAACTGGCGCACGGCCTGGCGCTCGTGGCTCCAGCCGACGAGGTACCACTGCCCGCCGTTCCAGACGAGGGTGTACGGGTTGACGACGCGATCCTCGTCCTCGCCGCGACCCATGGTGAAGTAGTTGAAGGTGATCGTGCGGCGCTTGGAGATCGCGGTCTCCAGCTTGCTGATGCGTGCGGCGATCTCGGGCGAGTAGTCGCTGCCGGTGAGCTTCACCTCGGTGGAGGCGAGCGCCGGATCGGTCATCGGGTTCTCGCGACCGAGCGTGAGGTTCTGCAGCGCGAGGCGCAGCGGCTCGGCGTACGCGAACTGGCCGTCGAGCAGCGACAGGCAGGAGTTGAGCGCCGTGACCTCGCGGTCGGTGAGGTCGAGGTTCGGCAGCAGGTACTGGCGCGCGCTGAGCGTGTAGAGCTCCTCGCCGGTGTCGTCGTCGCGGGTCGAGTTGAGCGGCAGGCCCAGCCCGAGCAGCTCGGTGCGGTCGGCGTAGAAGCGGCGCGCGAACGCGTCGTCGCCCATGTGCGAGTAGCCCTCGACGCTCTCGCGAACGTCACGCGCCGTGATCGCCCGGTTCATGCTCATCAAGAACGCGACCAGCGACAGCTGACGGACGAGCTTTTCCTTCTCCAGCGGCATTGCCATGCACCTCTCCCGTACATTTGGGCGAGCCGTTGGGTGCGTTCCCCACGCACCGCGGCTCGCCGTTCCCACTCCACGGCAGGGATGGTAGTCAGGTACTACCGTTCGACGGTAGGGGATCGACACCTGCTCGGCCGCAAAAACCCGCTCGTAGCAAGAAAAACCACACCGGATGCGGCCACCGCTCCGGTTTCAAAACTGGATTCATGGACATTCGCGCGCTGCGTCCGACCCGGTCGGTATCACGCGCCTACCCGCGCGTGAAGAACCGAGGTCCGCGCCGTGTCGGGCGCGGACCTCGTGCATGGCGTGATGATCCCGGTCGACGACGACGGTCGTCGTCGTTTCCGTTTCGCTGCTCGCGGCGACCGCGGCCTCAGGCGACGATGCTCGAGAGGTGCTGGTGCGACGGGCAGAAGTTGCTGTCGGGCAGTGGCGTGCGCTGGCAGGCCTTGCCCTTGCGCGTCTGGGCGCGGCAGCGAAGCATCGCGCCCTCGGTCACCGCACGCTCCTGCTCCTTCTCGAGGAACACCAGAGCCGCGGCCAGGTACGTCTTCACGACGTGGTACACGCGCTCCTGCTCCCGGATCGGGTAGTAGTAGCGGATGTCGCTGAACAGGCTCTTCGCCGGATCGGCGAAGTAGCGGCTGTCCTTGGCCAGTCGCTCCATCGTGGCCTCGCAGGCGGTGAGCACGCGGCGTCGTGCCTCCGTCACTTCGGCCTGGTCCTCGCCCACGATCAGGTCGCGGGTCTCAAGGTAGATTGCTCGGCTGAATCGATACATCTGTGCCTCTAACTGGTGCCCCCGGGCCCCCCGACCCGTCGACACGCTCCCCCTGGCTGGCGAAACGACGCACTCCGTCAGGAAAACGTCGACATACCACCAATGTACGGGAATCGCGGCGACTGGCAAGTGCCCTCGTGCGTTCGTCGTGGCGGAAGGATCGCACGGAAAACCGCGCAACCATGCGAATTCGAGGCGTTCGAGGCCGAGGCGGGCCAGCGAAGTGGCGCAGGCCGACCTGCGGCCGCTTTTCCCGCGATCAGTTCGCGGTGGTGCAGCCCGAGGGTCGCGTGCCGTTGCGCTTGACCTCGCGCACGTACATGCCGGCGTAGTCGGGCTTGGCCTGCAGCTGCTTGAGCCGGGAGTTGGCTTCCGACTCGCTCTGGAAGGTGCCGCTGAACACGACGTAGATCCCGGGGCACAGGCTCTGGAAGTCGGAGGAGAGCAGCACGCCCGAGTCGGAGAAGCCGTCCTCCTGCACGTCCGCGGCTCGCTGCTGCGCGCGGGTCTCGGTGTCGTAGCCCGCGACGATCACGGTCCAGCCGTCCTGCCCGGCAGGCCAGTCGCCCGACGCGGCGGCGGTGTCGGTCGACGAGCCCGATGCGTCGGTGGTCGATGCGTCACCGATCGGGGAGGTCGAGGTGGAACCGTCGGTCGCGGTGTCGTCGCACAGGTTGCCGTTCTGGTCGACCGTGACCGTCGAGGTGCCGCTCGTCCCGCTCGAGCTGCCGGGCTCGATCGTCGGCACGTCCGATCCGAATGCACTCGATCCGTCGTCGGCGGTGCCGCCGGTGGAGGGATCGGTGAGCGACGGGATCTCCTCGCCGGTGCCGCCCGTGCCACCCGCGGACGGGATCGAGCCGTCGTCGACCACCGCGGGCTGGGTGCCGTCGAGCGGACGGGTCGGGTCGCAGTCCTGCAGGGTCGTGGTGATCGTCGAAGACTCCGTCGTCGTGTCGGGCCGCGAGTTGGTGATCACCGGCAGGTCCGAATCGGTGGTCGACTTGGAGCTGGAGTCCGAGCCCGAGCCTCCGTTGTCGACGAGCGTGAGCGCGAACCCGGCACCGACCAGGGCCAGCACCACGAGGAACGGGATCCATGGAAATCCGTTCTTCTTGCCGGGCGAGGGTGCAGCGGCCGGCGCGGCGGCAGAGCGCGAGCGCTTGCGTGTGCGCTGTCGTGGCGAGAAGCGGATGGGCGCACCGCACTCGAGGCAGAACTCCTGCCCGAGGTCGACCGGTGCACGGCAGTTGGGGCACGATCCACCCATGCCGACACCGATCGTGCCGGGCTCCGACGAGTCCTCGTCATGGTTCAGGTCGTCGGTGCTCACTCGCCGCCGCGCTTGCCCTTCGAGCGCGCGTTCTTGGCTCGGGCCTTCGCGCGCGCCTTGGCTTCCTTCATCCGCTGCTTCTCGGCTGCGGCCGCCAGCTTCTTCGCCTGGCGCTCGGCGGCCTTCGCCTGCTTGGCCGCCGCCTTGTCGCTGGCCGCTGCGGGCGCCGCCGGTGCGGCGGGCGCGGCGGATGCGTCAGGCGCGGGCAGGCCCTCCACCGGAGTGGTCGGCACTGCGCTGAGATCCTGCGGCGCCGGTGCCGGCGGCATCGACACGTCGATCGGATCGACGATCGGTGGCGGCGGCACCGTGGAGCTCATCGGGAATCCTGCGAACGGCGTCGCGGGATCGGTCGGGCTCGTCGTGCCGGCGTCGACCGCCGCATCGATCGCTGCCTCGGGCGCAGCCGGCGGCGTCGTCCAGTCGAATCCAGCGGGCGCCGGTGCCGGCGGAGCCGGGTCGGCTGCGGGCGCGGGGAGCTCGGGTTCCTCGGTCGCCTGCGGCGCAACGGGCGGAAGC
>JAGQUL010000256.1 GCA_020438525.1 Thermoleophilia bacterium
CGCCGTCGAACTGGTCGCCGTGCAGCATCCCGCTCGCGTCCTGCCAGTTCTCCGCGATCATCGCCACGTTCGGGTCGATGCGCTTCAGCTCCGTGCGCGTCGCCTGCCAGACCTTCGGATCTACCTCGTCGGCCACGTCCATGCGCCAGCCGTCGATCCTGCCCTTCTGCACCCAGTGCTTGAGCACCGAATCGTCGCCGGTGACGAGCTCCTTCATCACCTCGGGGTTGTCGTGTCGCAGCACGGGCAGCGTCGCGTAGGGGCCTCCCCATTCCGGCTTGCCCCAGCCCTTGTAGTCGTTCGTGCGCAGCACGCCCTTCTCGTCGCGCCACGTCGTGATCGGCCACTTGTTCACCGTGTACCACGACCAGTACTGGCTCGCCTTGCCCTTCTCGATCACGTCCTTGAACCACACGTGCTCGTTGCTCGTGTGGTTGATCACCGCGTCCAGCATCACCTTCATGCCGGCGCCGTGCGCCGCATCGACCATCGACGCGAACGCAGCATCGCCGCCGAAGTTGTCGTCGACCTTCCGGTAGTCGGCCGTGTCGTACTTGTGGTTCGACGGCGACTCGAAGACCGGGTTGAGGTACAGCGAGTTCACCCCGAGCTTCTTCAGGTGCGGGAGCGACTGCTCCACGCCCTGCAGGTCGCCACCCTGGAAGAACGTGTCGTTCTTCGGCGGCGCGCCCCACGGCTCGGTTCCCTTCGGATCGTTCGACGGGTCGCCGTTGCGCAGCCGGTCGGGGAACACCTGGTAGAAGATCGCGTCCTTGACCCAGTCGGGCGACGACGTGGGCACGTCCTCGGCTGCGGCCACCTCGGCCCCGGGTGCGAGCTGCCGGGTCGACGGCGGCGTGGGATCAACGCTTCGCTGGCCGATCGCCGGTGCTGGCGGCGGGGCTGCGGCGGTCGGAATGGTTGCCGGGGAAGAAACGACCATGCCTCACCATCCCCGATCCATGCCGCGGTCGCGACGAGCCCCGTACGCTGCGGCCGCCTCGGGCCGCCCCGGTGGCCCGAATCGGGGGCAGGGACCCGAGGCTTCATGAAGAACAGGTGAATCGTGATCGTCGATGCACCGCCACTTCCCGACAACGTCCTGTTCCTGTCGACCAGCGCCGTCGCGCCGACGCGCAGGCGCGAGATGAGCGGCTCCGGGTTCGCGGGACTGATGGTGCTCGACCTGCACCTTCCGCAGGCACGCTCGCTCAAGGACAAGCGCCAGCCGCTCCGCAGCCTGCGCGCCCGCCTGCGCGATGCCGGCTTCTCGATGAGCGAGGTCGACTTCCACGACAAGTGGCAGCGCGCACAGGTCGCGGTGAGCATCGTCGGTCGACGCAGCGGCGACGTGGAGGACCTGCTCGACTCCGCGTTGCGGATGTTCGAGTCGCGCCCCGACCTCGAGGTGTCGGTTCGCCAGCGCACGGTGCTCGCGATCGAAGAATATGAGGACTGATCGTCCTGCGGAGCCTGCTCGCTCGAACCGTTAGGATGGATCGGTCATGTCCGATCGACTCCTTCGCATCAACGAACGCATGCGCCGCGTGCTGGGCGAGACGATCGCGGATCTGAGCGATCCGCGGATCGGCTTCGTCACGATCACCGGCGTGCGCATCGCACGCGACTTTCGCAACGCGAAGGTGTACGTGAGCGTGCTCGGCGACGATTCGTCGAAGGACGACACGCTGGCAGCGCTGCGCAGTGCCCACGGCATCCTGCAGCGAGCGATCGCACGCGACTCCAAGCTGCACCACACCCCGCAGCTCGAGTTCGTGTACGACGACAGCACCGATTCAGCAATGCGCCTGGACCACATCCTGCGACACGGCGACGACCTGCCTGGAGCCACCGAGTGAGCGAGACGATGACCGACCACGGACACGCAGTGGGCCTCGACCAGATCGCGGACGAGCTGCGCGGTATCGACAAGGTCGTGGTGGCCACGCACCTCAACCCCGACGGCGATGCGATCGGCTCCGCGCACGCGCTCGAGCTCGTGCTCGCCGCGCTCGACAAGGACGTCGTGGTCTACGTGCCCGACGCGGTCGTGCCGGGAGAGTACGAGTTCGTACGCCCGACCCGACTCGTCGACGAGATTCCCGAAGACATCGAAGATCGGGTGCTCGTCTGCGTCGACTGCGGCAACGCCTCGCGCGTGAAGAGCGACGAGCTGCTCGCCCGGGCCCGGCGCGTGTTCAACATCGACCACCACGGCGACAACACCCACTTCGGCGACCTCAACCACGTCCGGGCCACGGCAAGCTGCGCCGCGCAGCTCGTGTACGAGCTGGCGGGTCACCTCGGCGTGACCGTCGACCGCGACATCGCCACCGCGGTGTACGTGGGGCTCGTCACCGACACCGGTCGCTTCCAGTACTCCAACACCACGCCCGAGAGCTTCGAGCTCGCGGCGCAGCTGATGCGCGCCGGCGTGGACACCCACGACGTGTTCAGCCGGATCTTCGAGAGCGTCGGCTGGTCCCGCACCCGGCTGCTCGGCCGGGCGCTCGAGAAGGCGGTCCGGTCACAGGACGGGCTGATCGTGGCGACCCACCTCACCCAGCAGGACTTCCTCGACTGCGACGCGGACGAGGACGACGCCGAAGGCATCGTCGATGCGCTGCGCAGCGTCGAGGGCGCATACGTGGCGGTGTTCCTGCGCGACCTGGAGCCCGGCGGCGAGCACGTCCGCAAGGGCAGCCTGCGCACCACCCGGCACGACATCGACGTGAGCGCGATCGCGCGCACGTGGGTCGGTGGCGGTCACCGCCAGGCCGCCGGCTTCAACACGAGCGACACGCTCGAGACGATCGTCGATCGCGTCGAGGCCGCGATCCGCACGCAGCTCGGTCGGGACTGACGGCTCAGCCAGAGCGACGCGCCGCCGCCAGGTGCGCACGTGCCTGCGTCGACAGCTCGCGCTGGCGCGACTCGACCTCCGCGGCGCCCCGGCTGGACGATCCTGCCGCCCGCGCGAGCAACCGTGCGGCATGATCGGCATTGCCGGCTGTAGTCGCATGGTCCCCGAACCCGATCGACTCGACTGGTCGTCGGCAGCTTCCCCCTGTCGGGTTGTCGAATCCGGCACCGTCGTCGTTACAGTTC